>JBCCKK010000044.1:0-15331 GCA_039027395.1 Verrucomicrobiota bacterium
AATACCTTTGGACTCCAGTTTCTGCCTTGCCGGCAATAGAGCATTCGAAGAACTACGATCCCAGACGGTGACATGCGCTCCTTTTCTTTTTAGCAACGAACTCGCAGCACACCCGCTTTTACCGATTCCCATGACAAGCCAATTCTGTTGTTTTACGTTCATCGGATTTTTAGAGTGGCTAGTCCGATCAGAGCACAAATGAGCGCAAGGATCCAAAATCGAACGACAACGGTGGTTTCATTCCAACCTTTGAGTTCAAAGTGGTGATGGATGGGTGACATTGCAAAAATTCGTTTGCCGGTCGTTTTGAAGAAGAAGACCTGAAGGATTACCGAACTGGCCTCCATAACAAAGACCCCACCAACGATAACTAGTAGCAGCTCTTGGTTCAGACAGATGGATACCATCGCGAAGGCCCCGCCAAGCGCAAGTGAACCCGTGTCTCCCATGAAAACTCGAGCTGGATGACAATTGAACCAGAGAAATCCAACACACGCCCCCCCCAGGGCAGAACAAAAGATCACGAGTTCCTCGGTCCCCGGTATAAATTCGAGAAGAAGGTATTCCGCAGCCACCAAATTACTTGTCACGTAAGCAAATACGGCATAGACAGCGGTCACTGGTAGACTGCAACCAATAGCTAAGCCATCCAGACCATCGGTCAAATTGACTGCGTTGGAACAGCCGACAATAACGAAGCAGAAGAATATCACTGCCATCCATCCCAAATTGTCAACTACCGGGTCCTTCAGAAAAGGGAGCTGCAAGCTGCGGGCCGAGTCAGCGGTTTCTGGATAGCTAATCAGAAATACTCCCGCCGCTACGGAGATAATGATCTGTCCAATAAGCTTTTGTTTTGATGTTAGACCCTCGGATTGCTTGCGCTTAATTTTCAGAAAATCATCAGCAAAACCAAGCGCTCCAAAAAGAAGTGTGGGTATTAGAACAATCCAAAGATAGATATTATGAAGATTACCCCACAGCACACATCCTGTAATCAACGCGAAAAGAATCATAATTCCACCCATCGTTGGAGTCCCTTTTTTACTTCCATGCAGTTCCGCCAATTTGTGAACTTCCTCACTTCCTCGGATAGGCTGGCCAAGCTTTAGTCGGGTCAAAACGCTGATGAGGGTCGGGCCTGTGAGTAAGCAGAAAGCGAAGGTACTGATCGCCGCTCCAATGGCCCTGAACGTGGTCGCTTCAAAGACTCGAAGTGGACCAAAGGCATCGCTCAATTCATGTAGATAGTACAGCATTACTCACTCCCTCGTTTCATAATCAAAGACACAACCCGCTCCATAGCCATCGAGCGAGACCCTTTCACGAAGACGGCATCATCTTCCAGACGGTGTTTCAGATAAAACCGTGCTACGTCTTCGTGATTCTCACAAACAACAACTTTGCCGGGGTCTAACCCCGCTTCTAAAGCACCCTTTCGATATTCTTCAGCAAACGGTCCGATAGCTGCGATAAGTTCCATTCCTTTATCGACCGCTTCTTTACCTACCCAGTGGTGAAGATTCTCCGAATATGAACCAAGCTCTGCCATGGATCCCAGGAGGGCAACTCGTCGTCCGCCTCCCTGTAGCAAACAAAGACTATCCATCCCAGCAACCATGGAGTCGGGGCTTGCATTATACGTATCATCCAAAAGCCATCCTTCTTCCCAACGAGATAGCTTTAAACGTCCTCCAGGAAGTTCAACGGCACCAAGACCGTTTTCCACGGCCTCCGGAGTTGCCCCTGCTTTAATTGCAGCGCAAGCCGCAAGTCCTGCATTGGATACCATATGACTTCCAAAAAATGGAATCTTTACGGAAAGGTTATTTCGCTGCCCATAGGTTAAAGAGAACTCAGTTCCATCTCCGGTCAATTGAATATTGCCAATTTGAAATTCACAGTGATCTTCTCGACCCACTCGAACGAGTTCTGCCTCCGTCCAGTCTTTCGCTGGCTTGAGAAAAGGATCTTCACCATTAAGGACGGCAAGGCCCGATTTGGACAAAGACCGGACTAAATCTCCTTTTTCTTCTGCAATAGCTTCTCTTGAATCAAATGCCTCGACGTGAACCCAGCCAATCCCCGTAACCACTGTGATATCAGGCATGATAAGATTTGCAAGTGGTCCGATTTCTCCCGGATGATTCATCCCCACTTCCATAACCGCCCAATCTGTTTTTTCTTCGAGTCCAAGCAAGGTTAAAGGCACTCCAATATGATTGTTTAAGTTCCCTGGCGTTTTGTGGATGTTGAAATCAGCGGACAACGCCGCAGCAATCATCTCTTTCGTAGATGTTTTTCCATTACTCCCGGTAACGGCGATGATTTTTGTAGGTAGCGAAGCCCGATAGCCCTTCGCTAACTGCTGCAAGCCGACTAAGGTGTCCTGAACTAAAATTAATGCAAAGTCCTCGGACACTCCGGAATCATCAAATGACTGCTCGGCGATCATGGCGAGAGCGCCCTTTTCTGCAGCCACACTGGCATAGTCATGACCGTCAAATTTGTCCCCTTTCAAGGCTACAAAAAGATCTCCAGGTCGAATGTCACGAGTATCCGTAGAAACGCGTGTCACATTACGCTCACCATTTCCACGGACCAACTGCCCACCACTATATGAAGCTACTTCGGTCAAACTAATCGGCTTCATCTTTGTTGTCCTTTCAAAACTTCGATGACCACCTCGACATCAGAAAATGGATGTTTGGTTCCTCTCACCTCCTGAGTCCGCTCATGTCCTTTACCCGCTACAAGGATTATATCCCCTTTGGCCGCGGACTCCAAAATGGCTCGAATTGCTTCCTTTCGGTCGACAATGACAGAATGATTTTTGTGATCAGTAACACCATCGACCATTTCTTGGAGAATTAATTCGGGTTCCTCATCCCGAGGATTGTCTGATGTAAATATTACCTCATCCGAAAACTCGCAGGCCACTTGCGCCATTTTTGGACGTTTAGTTCGGTCTCGATTTCCTCCACATCCAATAAGCGTCTTGAGTCTCCGTTCTTTTAGCGGTTGTAACGCTCTGAGAACATTTCTAAGTGCATCTTCTGTGTGAGCATAGTCGACCAAGACTGTAAAACGCTCGTCCACATCGACTCGCTCAAGCCGCCCTGGAACGGGAGGAGCCTTTTCCATAAGAGACGCAATATGCGCCGGCTCAATTCCATATCCCACAGCTGCCGTCATGGCAGCGAGAATATTTTCTAGATTGTAGGAACCAATCCAAGGCGCCATGACCTCATGTTCTTCGTCACGAATTTTCCAAACAAATGAGGTGCCTGACCTGAAATACTGAATGTCGATTGCTTGCGATAGAGCCTCAGGTGTTACACCATAATGCAAAATCTCAATCGTTTTATCGATTCGCTGTTCGATTGCTGGCGTGTATTGTGAATTCTTAGGTAACACAGCAAATCCTCCTGGAGTGATTTGCTCAAATAGGACACATTTTGCAGAAAAATAGGCATCCATGTTTTTGTGATAGTCCAAATGATCGGGCGATAGATTTGTAAAAATCGCTCCTTGATACGCAATACCGCTCACCCTTCCTTGATCCAGCGCGTGTGATGAAACCTCCATCACTGCTCCACGGCAGCCCGCTTCCCTCATTGTTGCTAACATTTCTTGAGTGTCGGATCCCTCCGGGGTAGTTCGTTCGGCGGGTTCTACGCGGTCGCCTAGACGATATTCAATCGTTCCAATGAGACCACATGGGAATTCCGAGCTCTCGAGCAGATAATGAAGGAGTGTTGCTGTGGACGACTTTCCATTTGTTCCGGTAATCCCAGTAAGCTTCAAATCATTCGCTGGATTTCCCCAACGATTTGCTGCAAGTAAAGAAAGCGCAGACCGCCCAGATTCCACCACCACTACGGGACAATCGGGAAGCCTATTCGGTTCGTTTTCAACAACAAGGGCACAAGCTCCTTTTCTAACCGCATCCGAGAGATATTCATGCCCATCTGTTTGCTCTCCACTCCAGGTACAAAATAAGTCCCCCTCTTTAAGTTTTCGAGTATCGTAAACAACCGAGCCCACATTGATCGTATCGGAACCATACCACTTTAGATGAGGCACATCTCGCACGACATCTTTCAAAATCATCGATTGTGACGGCTTCATTGGGGTCTCCTTGCGGTTACAACGGGGCTTGGTTCTTGCGTCAATCCAATATCCAAGTGTTGAGCAATTCGAGAAGCAATCCTTCCAAATGCAGGAGCAGCAACCTGACTCGAATAATATTGATCTCCTTTCGGATAATCGACCACCACCGATACCAAAATCTCAGGAGCCTGAGCTGGGAAAAATCCGACAAACGAAGAACAGTAAGCTCCCGCAGCATATTGACCATTAATCACCTTACGCGCTGTCCCTGTTTTACCGGCTATTTGCAGACCTGACACGGCTGCAGCTTTCCCCGTTCCTTCACTTACTACCGCCGTCAATGCTTGGATCACCTGCTCACATGCATCTTGTCGAATCACCTGACGCACGACCTTAGGTAAAAACTGTTTTACGATCTTTCCGTTCTCATCTTGAATCGATTGAACAAATCGAGGTTCCATCAACTTTCCCTCGTTCGCGATAGCAGCCACAGCCATGGTCATTTGCAAGTTCGTTGTTGCGACTTCATATCCAATTGGAATCCGAGTGATCGAAATCGACGACCAATAGTGCGGCGGACGTAAAATGCCGGCCTGTTCGCCAGCCAATGAATAATTCGTGCTCTGCACCGTTTTACCGAATCCTAGTTGGCGGATATACCGATAGAGTCGGTCTTGCCTCAACTGTAGAGCTAACTTTGCAAATGCAATATTACTCGATTGAGCAAGTGCTTGCTTTACGGTGAGACGTCCGTGCGGACTGCTATCCCGTAGATATCGATCCGCGTAAAAAAACTCACCATTTTCGCAAAAAATAGGAGTACCCAAATCGGCAACTCGTTCGTTCAACACTGCTGCTAATGTAACAATTTTAAAAATGGATCCCGGCTCGTATAAATTCATCAGTCCACTGTTGCGGAGATTCTCGGGTTCGCGTGTTTCACTTTTATTAGGATCAAATGAGGGGCGATTGGTCATTCCAAGGATTTCGCCTGTGGATGGCTTGACCGCGATAATGGAAACGCTCTCTGGGGCAAAATCATCGACAATTCGCATCGCCTCAGTTTCCAAGATGTGTTGCACCCCCTGATCCAATGAAAGCACTACATTCAATCCGTCCAGCGGTCTGCGGTCGACTTGGCGATACGCGGGAATTTCTTTTTGATCTCGGTCTTTTACAACCCGCTGCTCTCCCGGAATACCAGTGAGATACTTATTGACCATGCTCTCAATTCCCTGAACACCCGCTTCCACCTTGGACGCCTTTTTGTGACCTGGAAATTTCTTGTGAATCTGATTGGTAAATCCAACGACATGGCATGCTTCTTGACCATTTGGATAAACGCGCTTAATCCGCTCTTCAAAAATGAGGTATCGCAAATTGAGCTCCTCTAACCGCATCTGTTGGAACTCTGACAAATCCATTGCGATCTTTTGCCAACGCCGTTTTGGGCTCAACGAGCGTTTCAGTTCTCCTGCTTCGATTTTAATGACGCGTGCCACTTCAGCCAGACGCTCTGGAGACTCCAACGCCAACTTCCCATCGATATGCAAGTCCATGATTTTCAGGCTTTGCGCATAAACCCGTCCTTGCCGATCGAGAATCTTCCCACGGCGAGGTGAAATCGGAAGACGCTCAAAATGCATCTCTTTGGATTTCTCTCGATAGCGATCGTGGCTTACCAATTGGAGAAAAACGAGACGCCCAGAGATCATCGTAAATCCACAAGCAAAGAGGCAAATCAAGATCAGCCCTCGAAAACGAAGAGGCGACGACTTCACTGACGTATCCTCCGATCAGCCACCATCGCTTTTCCGGTCACCCGGGCCTCGACGACTTGGATCGAAGGATCACTCATTTCGATCATCCGCAAGCCGTGGAATGCCACTTTGTGCTTAAGCTCTTCAGGGCTCTTCTGTTTTTCGATCTCTAATCGAAGCACACTGTTTTTTTGGCGGACCTGGGATAAATGATCTTCCAATCCATCAATTTCGTCAGCGAGTTGATGGATTTTTATCTGCTGGAAAACAAAAACGAGCCCCAGCACCGTCATAACAAGACAAACCGCAAACAGTTTCCACAACTTTCGCGTCTGCAAGGAGTTTCCGGTTTTGATGCGATTACTCGCCATCACCCACCTCCTTGACCTTTTCGGCAGCTCTCAGCCGAGCACTTCGAGAACGAATATTTACCTCAATTTCAGCATCGCTCGGCTTCCATCGTCCTAACTTCTTAAAGCAATAGTCTGGATTCGGCCTTCCAAACGCATAGGATCCCTCGCGGATCTCTTCCTGACTGTGTTTTTCGATAAATCGTTTTACCCGCCGGTCTTCCAAAGCATGGAAACTAATCACTGCCATACGTCCTCCGACCTTGAGCAAGCTGGGCACTACAGATAGAGCTTGATCCAACGAACCCAACTCATCATTGACACAAATTCTCAGTGCCTGAAAACACTTGGTCGCGGGGTGAATCTTGTGATTACGACGCCCTCCCACAGCAGCGCTAATCAATTCGGCAAGTTCGGTTGTCGTTTCGAGTGGTTCTTTTTTGCGGGCTTTAACAACAGCGCTCGCAACTCTACGAGATCTCCGCTCCTCACAGTATTCAAAAAAGATGCACGCCAACTCAGATTCATCCCACGTGTTCACAACTTCATGTGCAGTCAAAGGAGATTCAGGGTTCATCCGCATATCCAAAGGCCCGTCATGCATGAAGCTAAAGCCACGTTCTCCTTGATCTAGCTGGGGCGAAGACACACCAAGATCGAAGAGAATGCCGTCGAAACGTTCTCCTTGATCCGCAATACCCTGTAGATCTCTAAAATTCATTGAAACTATCCTCAACTGGTTCGCGCCCCATTGACCCATAAACTGCTCTGCAACTTTGATCGCTTCCGGATCTTGGTCTAAAGCGACGACACGTGCCCCGGCGTCCAATAAGGCTCGGGTATGCCCCCCCCGACCAAAGGTCGCATCAATAAAACACTTCGAGGTATTCGGCGCTAATGCCTCAAGTGTCTCCTGTAACAAAACCGGCTGATGACCAGGCATCAGGAAAACCTGATGCGACGTTCCGTGCTCCGGTTGGGACGACGTAACCCAATCATTTGGTAGGCATTGCGGCGTTGTAGAACCACCGTACCCTGCCCTGTCACATCTCCGTTTCCGTCACGTTGGAAACTAAATCCGATCGCCAACTTTCTCCGGCCAGGACTCTTCATTTCCATTTGTCTTCTAATTTTATTGTTTTCCCGACCCTATTATTAGGCGGATACCGGACGATCAGGATTTTTCCGGTGTTGCTAAATGCATTCTCTTTCGCTTTTGGATCTCGTCCCAAAGTAACGCTGCCCGCTGCTTAATTTGCCGCCGATGCACACGCTCCATTCGCGGCACGTGCATATTCATTTCCATCTGCACCCATTGGCCTCGTTCAACGGATTTCACCATATTAAAAACCGGCCAGCTTTGCCGCCTCCTCTAAGGTTAGTTCATCCGCAGAGTGGGCTGACCAAGCCTTCGCATCCCAAATTTCAAAATGATCAAACTTACCCACGAGAGCTGCCGCCTTCTTCAACTGCGCCCGATCCCGAAACTTTTCCTTGATCGAAATTCGATGGTTACTATCGGGCGAAACCTGTTGAATACTTGCCGCCAATACCTCCAAAGCCTTGCGTCGTGGGTCATCAAGGGGCGCTTTCTCCTCATCGAGAACCGCTCGTTTACGCCCTAAATACGAACCCGGATACACCTTCAAACACCCCTCTTTTGAGGGAATCACATGGAGCACGTCTTCAAAACCACTCCCTCTCCATTCTTTTGGTACGGTAATCCGCCCCTTTTCATCAAAATTATGTTCAAAGGTGTCCGTATACGCCTGTTGGATCACGGTTTCCATAAATTCGTTCCATTCTGGGCCCTATATCTCCCAGAACGGCCCACTTTATCCCACAAAGGGCCACTTTGTGTCAATAGTAATATCCCAGATCCAAGAATTATACTTGAGGCTTTCTGGAAGAAGCCGGCTAGATCGATATTCCCAGCACGTCAAACAATACGGGATCTACAAAAAGTGCTGATACCAATAGTAGATAGCGAAAGGCATCCAGGGTCGGAGCCTGGTCCGCTACCATGTCATTTGTGAAAAAAAAGAAAGGTGTTTAACCTTACACTCTACAATTAGGCTCAGATCTCATTCGTCTTGGATATCTAATATGTGGTAATACTGTTCACGCAATTCGTCCAGCCTGCTTCTAGCATTTTTCCACGGCTTCAGATCAAACTCTGCGCTCAAGGCATCTAATTCGATACTTCGCTTACGTTCCTTGGCTTCATCGATTTCCATTGAAGTAGTTTCGAAGTCATAAGACAACTGCTCCAAATCAAAATACCCAAAGTATATTCCAAGTTCTATAAATTCCTTCAAGGATGCCCCAACTATCACGTTCCCATTGCCGAAGTTCATTGGCACCGTCATCACGATGGCTGAATCGACACCAAACGTTCCTTCTTCTGTCACGAATCCGAAATGAACACCGTCGCCACCGGTAGTAGCAAAAGTCAATGAATTATTAGGAGTTGAGTTATAATCTGATTCATATGGTTCTTCATCCAAAAACAATCCATCGTTTCCGAATATCCTCAGGCTCGATTTTCCACAATCGAGTTCTTTCGCTAATTTATTAGCAAAGCATTTCAAGTCTTCGTATTTCATGACCTCGAGAATGGTAATAGCGAATTACGCAGGGAAGCAATCAACTTCCCTTCGGTGAATCAGCGCCTTCTTCACTGTTTAGTGTTCCCAGATGTCAAGACGCTAGCTTCCCGGAGATGTCTCCACGACTTTGTTCGATGGTTTTCTCATAAATCGGTCGCCATCTTCGATTTTCCAGTCTTTCCTTCGAGGCGTCGATAAAACCCGACCGCACGAACATCTCGTCGTGCTCCGGGCTTCACCACTTTTTTCAGAGGATGTCCTTTAAGACCATATTATCGAGTGCCTGATCCGCCACCAGTTTCTTGAGTTTTCGGTTCTCATCTTCAAGCATGCGTAATCGCCTGGCATCGCTGACTTCCACCCCTCCAGACTTCGGCTTCCACTTGTAGTAGATTCCCGCACTCACTCCGTGACGGCGGGTCACTTCATTGACATTGCTCCCAGCTTCGACTTCTTTGAGCATGGCGATGACCTTTTCCCCACTATATCTCTTGCCTTTCATCGGGTATCCTTCCTAGCTCAGTCTGAGCTTTTATTCTACCCGTTACTGGCCTAATTCGGGGAGGACGGTCAGCTCGTTTGATTCCATTTCGTTGCTGAATGTAAAAATTAAAAGAGGATGGGCTAGCGAGAGAATTGCCTCTCGCTACCGTATTCTAGTTTAATCTTTCCATTGTATCTTCACCAGATGATCCGATGAAATCGTAAAAGGCTTTACGTGAGAGTAAGCGGGAATAGAAATCTCAATATACTGATCCGAGAGCTGCACAAAAGGTGGTTCACCGCGTCGGTTAAGGTTCGCCAAGTCTTTAAATTCCTCGGTCATGTATGCAGTCTTAGATCCATCGGCTTCCTCAAAAATGATATAGTCGACATAGCCGGAAGTCTTCAGGTCCGAACTACATCCTACAATGAATAGAAATAGGAGAAGGAGTGTGTGTTTCATTTTTTATATCAGACGTTGAAAGTGAGGCGTGAGCTCAAAGAATTGTATCGGCCAGCTTATTATCTCCATCTCCAAACGCGATCTTCATCTCGATAGGCATCGCCCCAATTCTCTTCACTAAAACCAGCCAACATCAGAGATTCTTTTACGGGTTGAGGTATTCGGTCAGCATGTTTACTCGTTGGCAAGGTCATCCTGATGCAGGTGCAAGGGTAACCTTGGCAATGACCAGGAAACTCGGCACTAATTCTAAAGCCCATATTTTTATAGAATTCTACTCCCACTTTATTTTCTACAGACGTAGTCAAAAAAGCATTAGGACCAACTAAAGGAAAAACATATTCTAACAAAAGTCTACCAAAACCATTCCTGTGGTAATCAGGGCCTAGATATCGCGCACCTAATTAAAGACCTAACGCACATGTCACAGCTTTCTCAATTTCCAGGAATGGGCTCCAGGCGCATCAATGACACCACATCTTTTCGGGTATGGGCTCCTCACGCCACGAACGTTCACGTTGCTGGAGACTTCAACCAGTGGAATCCGAACACGCATCCGCTTACCTCCGAAGGAAATCATTACTGGTCTGCAGATATTCCGGAAGCGGAACCCGGCCATGAATATAAATATGTCATCACAAACCCTTTTACCGCGACCCCTGTATGGAAAAGGGACCCCTACAATAAGGACATTACCAATACTGTCGGCAACAGCATTATTCATCAGAGTTCATTCGACTGGAGTGATCAGACTCCTTTCTCCATGCCTTACTATAACGAACTGGTAATTTATGAACTACATATTGGCACCTTCAACGATTCCCCAGGAGGCCCCGTAGGCCAATTTGCAACCGCCATTGAACGCTTACCACATCTGGTCGAACTGGGTGTCAATGCCGTGCAAGTCATGCCTGCCAAGGAATACCCTGGACCACTCAACTGGGGATATGCAGTGACCGATCCTTTTGCCGTTGAGAGCGATTATGGCGATATCGAAGGTCTGAAAGCTTTTGTCAAGGCCACCCATAATCACGGCATGGCCGTTATCCTGGACGTGGTCTACAACCATTTCGGTCCCGGAGACTTAAATCATTCCCTTAGAAATTTCGACGGCTGGGGTGAAAACGGGTTAGGCGGCATTTATTTCTATAACGACTGGCGAGCTCAAACCCCTTGGGGTGATACCCGCCCGGATTATGGCCGTGGCGAAGTGCGTCAATATCTGCGCGATAATTTGCTCTACTGGCTGGAAGAATGTCAGATCGACGGTGTCCGTTGGGATGCCACCGCTTACATTCGCAATGCCCACGGAACTTACGGGGAAATTCCCGATGGTTGGAGCCTGATGCAATGGATGAATAGCGAAGCCAAGTCTCGGCAACCCTGGAAAATCAGTATTGCCGAAGATCTGCAAAATGATGCAGCCATCACGCGTCCCACATGGAGTGGAGGTGCAGGATTTGACTCCCAGTGGCACCCCGAATTTGTTCATCCGGTTCGCGAAGTCTTAACCACGCCTCAAGATGAAACACGTGACCTGAATAAAATCCACCATGCCCTGACTTCCTATTACAACGGTAGCGCTCCACAACGAGTCATTTATACGGAATCCCATGATGAAGTTGCCCTGAACCCGGACCATCCCAACAAACGCCGGCTGGCTGATCAAATCTGGCCAGGTAATGCTACCGATTGGTCCGCCAAAAAACGTTCTCTGCTCGGAGCCGTTCTCGTTTTTACCTCTCCCGGAATTCCCATGATTTTCCAGGGTCAGGAACTTTTTGAAAACCGACAATGGCAGGACAGCCTGCCGATTGATTGGAGTTACAAGGAAACCTACTCAGGCATTTTTCACCTGTATCGAGATCTCATTCGCCTGCGTAGGAATTGGCATAACCACACGCGTGGCTTACGTGGAAATCACATTAATGTTTTCCATATGAATCATACGGATAAAGTCATTGCCTACCATCGCTGGGATCAGGGAGGAATGGGCGATGATGTCATCGTCGTGCTCAATCTCTCTGGCCGTGTCCATTCCAACTACCAAATCGGCATGCCTACCGGAGGAACATGGTGGTTGCGCTTCAACAGTGACTGGGCAGGTTATGACCCTTCATTCGGCAATCACCCCAGCTTCGACACCACCGCATATGCAGAACCTCGCGACGGCCTGGCACATACTGCATCCATCCATATTGAAGCCTACAGCGCTTTAATTTATTCCCAGTAAAGTCTGGCTGAAAATTTTCTCTTAAAAAATCTCCTACTCCATCAAGTGGCGTTAACCAGCACGTTCCAAAATCAGTTCGATCCAGCACTTCTTCAAGCGCTTCGGGATCTTTCCTATTATTTTTCTCCTGTGTAAGGCTGGCGTTCACCCGGAGGTAATTCTTCCAAAAACTCAATGACGTTTCCGTTATCATCTTCGATAAAAATCAAGCGGCGACCACTTGCGGGAAAGCTGGTAGGCGGCACAAGCAAGGAAACTTTTTTTGCCTCCAGGGCTTTTGCTACCGCATCCACATCTTCCACCAAAAAGGCGAAATGCCCAATACCAGGTTCATTAAACCGTTTCGCAAATTCTTCTGGAATCTTAGCTGCGGGGGTATCCTGCGAAGCGACGACCTCAATGATGAATCCATTTTTTTCCAAGTATGCCAACTCTAGTCCAGGGAATTCCGGCACGGTCCATTCGTGTTTGATGCGAAATCCCAAATTGTCCTGATACCAGCCCATAGTTTTCCGGTAGTTGTTAGTGGTTATCATGACATGCTCGGCTTTCATATTGGCGAGCGGATCCGTGTCTTGCGTTATGCCGGATTTGATAAATTCTTTTTTCATTTTATTTTCCCTTATTTTATCCATTTGTTGATCAGTGGTGTAGCCCCATAGACCATAATCGGCACCATCAGAGCTGACAGAATTAAAGTGCGTACAGGTATGGCCACCTCACTAAGAACAGGATCCAAAATCCAGACGAGTCCGGTAATCGTAGGATAAGCCGCCAACCAAATCAGGAGAACTTGTTTTTGTTTTCCGATCCACGACAGTGAAGTTACTTTAGACATACCTACTCCTTTTCCTTTTGAGGTTCTGTTTCGTAATCTGTTGGCAAGCCGATCGCTTTGATGGCTTCTATTTCATCCAGAGTGTTCTGCAAGCGGCCAGGAATTTCTTCAAAAGCAATGGCTCCCAAAGGCAGCGTGAAGGGAGGTTTCGGGAGACCCACCGTTTCCAGAATGGCCCGGGCTGCACGGTCCGGGTCACCGGCCTGGTTACCATTCAGGTTATTTCTGAGATAGGCTTGCCGGGTATGCACGCTTGTAGCATAGGCCTCGATTTTCTTCTCAGCCGTCTTCAGGGAAGATCCGGCAAATTGGGTTCGGAAGGGTCCCGGATTGACCATGGTCACATGGATGCCGAGCGATTCAACCTCCTTGAACAGTCCCTGCGACAAACCTTCCAGGGCGTGCTTGCTGGCGGCATACAACCCGGAACCGGCATAACCGACATGGCCTGCAACCGAGGAGATGTTGATGATATGCCCGGATTGCTGCTGCCGCATGTAGGGCAAAATTTCCTGAATCATCCAGATAGCACCGAAGACATTGGTTTCAAATTGGTCGCGAACTTCGCTTTCGTGGAATTCTTCGACTGCTCCGATCATACCGAATCCGGCGTTGTTGATGAGCACGTCCATTTTACCAAAGACACTCACCGCTTCTTCAACAACACTGCGGATCTGAGTTCTGTTGGTGACATCCAGTTCCAGGCCGAGGATGTTTTGCCGATGACCTGTAGTGAGATCCTGCAACGCCTCCCGTTTTCTGGCAGTGGCGACCACGCGGTGGCCCTGCTCCAGTGCTGCTTCAGTCAAGGAACGCCCGAACCCTGTCGAGGCGCCCGTGATCAGGACCACTTTATTTTCTATCTTCTTTGACATGTTTTTTCCTTTATTTTGATGGTTCACTTTTTTTGTTTGCTTCGATTTAAATGTGCTCTGCTTCACGTGCGGCAAAGGCTTCCCAAGTAATGGGAGGACGCCCGACCAGTTCTTCGAAGTTGTTGAAAACCGTTCCAGCTCCGGGGATCTTGCCTTCCGAGTCGAGTTTGAATTGCGTATAGACACAGTGCATGTAGGCGGGATCCGCTCCGCTTTCGACCGCTGCCTGGTAAAAATGATCGGGAGAGTCCGCCTGAGCTGTGATCGTACGACCAAGCTTGCGACTCAGAATGGCAGCCACCCCGTCCATGGTCTGGGAATCATAACCCAGTGGAATGGTTTTTCCGTCAAAGGTTTCCGGTTTGAGTAGTGCTTGGGCCGCCATAGCGGCCACATCCAGACAATCGACCCAACTCCATGTGGCGCTACCGATGTAATGAGTGATCACGTCATCATTAAGCCAGCGATAGCCCGGACCTGTTACATTTTGCATGTAGGCCTCCGGGCGTAAGTGAGTATAACGAAATCCTTTTTGTTCGATATAGGCCTCTACCATTTGATGCCAACCCCAGTGCGCCACTTCAGCCGTCGGAGCCCCGCTTGCCCCGATGTGCACGATGTGATCGACCTCTTGTCTTTTGGCTTCATCCAGGAAACGTTTGCTCTGCTTGAGCATATCAACACTGTATCCTGTCAACAGCAGCGCCCGATCGACACCTTTCAAAACCGCCGGTAGCGTGTTCACATCATCCAGGTCCACAATCCGGGTTTCAATTCCCTGTTCTTCAAACGGCGAAGCCTTATCAGGGTGACGCACAGCGGCAATGACATGAATGCCTTCTTCCTGTTGCAGCAGGCGGACCACTTCACCTCCGACTTTACCCGTTGCACCGATCACCAGGATATTGGGTTTCGATTTCCCCTTGGTTGAACCTGTTTCTTGTTTGTTTTCAATTGATACTGTCATCGCTTCCTTTGTTGTTTGAGATTTAACTTTTCTTGTTTGCTTCAATCCCACTATGACATTTGGCAGGATGAATCTCCAATTGATGTCCTTGAATACCTTATAGGCTTGACCTATAAGAAGGAATGGAGTTCCGACAGATGAAATATTTCAAGGCTGTGGCTGAAGAGTTGCACTTCCAGCGAGCAGCACGGCGAGTCAACATCACCCAGCCGTCTCTCTCTGCTCAAATCAAATTAATCGAAGAAGAACTGGATGTGACCCTGCTGAAACGCGATCGAAAAAGCGTGCAACTCACCAAAGCGGGTAAGGTTTTCCTAAAACGTTGCGAGCGAATTTTGAAGGCTGTGGACCAGGCAATTGATGAGACCAGACAGGCTGCAGGACAGGAGAAACTTCATTTAAAATTAGGTACACGGTTTTTTATTAATTTGCCTATTTTTGCCAACAGCGTCATGGCAACACGAAAAGCCAATCCCAACATCACCATTGAACAAATAGACATGCCTACCAATGAAGTGGAAGCCGCGGTCAAGGAAGGTGAAATCGATATCGGTTTCGCCCCTGCCGGAATCACCCACCCGGCACTAATTGTCCGGAAAATCATTGATGGCTATTTTGTTGTGGTCATGCCCGAAGAGCA
>JBCCKK010000045.1:0-15288 GCA_039027395.1 Verrucomicrobiota bacterium
ACTAGAGTCCCAGAATAGATCCGGTTCATTAGGACCTTCGATTGCATGGAGGAAACGTTTAGCAGTAATCGCTTTCTGAACAACATTACTAGGAATGTGCCCTGCATTCGGATCGCTAGGAAAGTAATACTCCCATGGGCCCCAAAGGCCTAGCATCTGCATCCCGAGTTCATCGTAGAGATAGTTAAAGCGGTTGAGATAAGTCGGATTATCTGTAAGCCAAATAAAGTCGCGATAGTGCCGAATTCCAATCTCTTCAAGACGGTCCCGTACAATCGTCCAGTTATTGATATAAACCGTTCGGTTGAGCTTGATGTTGATGCCGATCGAATCAACAAAGTCATCGGACCGTGCTGCTGTTTCTCCCTGAGCATGATGCAAATGGAATAGTGATTGAGTCAGTAAGACGAATGCCACAAAAAGTGGACGTAGGTGGATGAAGGTGTTTGTAGATTTCATAGATATTAGAATGAGAAACGAGTTAATTTAGTTTTTATTGTAATTTTATGTCCACAAGGGTCATATATGGCCAACTGAATCACAAGAGATGAAAAATCCAACACGTTGGAAAAATGATAGCAAATCTCGGACAATCCGGATCTTGAGTTTTAATCAATCTCGATATTTCTTCCTTGTTGTTTAAATTCATATGTCAAAGGTAATCCTTAATGAAAGGTATCTATATTCATTTTGGAGTCCTGGTAACGGTTGCTGCATTACTTGGCTCAAATGAGGTACGGTCGTCTAACAAAAAGGAGAATCCGTTTCATCCCGCGTTGATTATCTTAAAAGATATCAAGATCTCCTCTAAACTTGATTTAGAGGGACCTGTTTTGAATTCGGACGCCTATCGAAAACTTCAAGAGAATGCGCAAACGTTTTGGGATCAAAAAGACTATGAAAAATTGGATGCTCTTTTGGATCAGGCTTTAGAACAACAAGGGTATAATGTTCATGGAAAGCCGGTCTATAGCTCACTTATTTATAGACTAGAAGAACCGCAAGAGACCCGTTCGCTTTCTAACTCATGGACTCAATCGACCGAATCGACACATGCCTATCTGGTTAACGGTATCATTGAAAAGAATCTGGCTTGGGATGCGCGTGGTAGTGGATGGGCTAACACAGTAACGGATGAGGGGTGGCGCCTGTTTCGAAAAGGTCTTGAGCGATCTGAGGATTCGCTAGAAAAGGCGATTAAACTTAGCCCAAGAAATATGGCTGCCTATGGCAGTCTAATTACAGTCGGAATGGGAAGGGGGGAAGATCCTTCGGTCGTTTTTGAACTGTTCTCCAAAGCGAAGGCTTTGGAGGGGCCTAAAAGTGAAATTCTAAAAAGAACCGGCTATTATCTGCTACCTCGATGGCATGGAGATGCGCAGACCTATGCGGGATTTGTTATCAAGTATTCATCAGAATTTGCAGATACATATTACAAGTTTAGAACTCTATTTGACGTCATTGGTTACACCTCGCGATGGATTGAACAGGACAAAAAAGTCATTTATGCACATCGTGATATTGTTAAGCAGATAGATACCTTGGTTGACGGCTTTAGTCGTCTGTGGCCAGAGTCGGACATTTATCACTACACAGCAGCCAATGAACTGATCGCTAATAGGAATTTGAAAGATGGATTGCGCTTGGCAAATGATGGACTGAGTCGGCATCCAAACTCAGCTCGCTTGCTAGTTGCTCGTGGACGAGCACATACAGAAACCAGGAAGTATATCGAAGCAATCGCAGATTTAACCCGTGCGGTTGAACTTGAGCCGGTATACGGATTAGCACACTATCGATTAGCATGTGCATATCATTGGAACGAAAGTTATTTAGAAGCTAGAAAAGCTTTTTTAGATGCGATTAAGACACTTCCGAAAGGTGAGGAATGGAAGATTGCAAACTCGCATCGCCGACTCTGCTTCGGGGGTTCCGCAACAGATGATCATGAATTTGCAGTCAAGCATGGGAACGAAGCGATCAAGGCAGCTCCCGATAATGGGTACGGCTACTACTATCGAGGGTATGCTTTTGCCGAAATGGGTGAGCTAAAGAAGGCAAAGCAAGACTTCATTAAGGCGATTCAGTGTAAAGAGTCTTTGCGGTCTGACATTATCCTAGATTTCGAAGCATGGGAAACCTGGTGAAAGATACCATGCCCCAATAACGGGAGCGCGGAATAATATGCGCTTCCTATAATCTGAAATAAAAACATTGAGGACACGTTCACTGTCAGCTACTCATCATTAGCAAAATCCACAACCGAAAGTATCAATATGGCAAACAATAAAACAAACGAAGAACCGAGTATTATTAAATGGGCCTTAAAAGTTGCAGCCTCTGCTGGAATGGCCGGCATGTTGTGCTGTGTTGCTCCCGCGATTCTGTTCATGTTTGGTTTGATGGGAGGTGTTTATGCTATTTCGTTTGCCGACTTCTTCTACGCAGAAGATGGCTCTGCAGGAACCGGAGCTTGGATTTTGAGGATTGTTGCGGTCGCGATTGGAGCCTTCGGAATTTACAAATTCCGTACACGACAAAATCAATGTTCCATCGATCCTAAGCGAAAGCAGAAAAACTTAATGCTGGTTATCGTCGCTATCGTAGTCGTGGGAATCGGCGTCTTCTTATCTCTAGAAAAGTTGACCTCGTGGTATTTTGACAAATACATCGTTCCAGCGCAGCAAGAAGAGTTATCAAATGAATAGTCCTGATTGCGTATGACACACGAAACTCGTGAAAAAACCTCATAAATCGGTGAGTGAGGCGATAGATGATATGTGCATACTAGTATCGACCAAATGACTTTGCCTGAAACACTGACGTGTTTTCTTATTTAACCATCACTCCCGTGTGCCAGATATAGACGATGGACGCGTAACCAGAGAAATTGATGAGATAGCCTAGAACTAAAAACTCTTTTTTGGTGTATTCTCTGTTTTTATTGATCAACAGAGCCTCAACAATCAAAGCTACAAATCCGAGAAACAAGAAAATTGCGAGACCTAGCGAGGTAAAAAAGATCCAGACGAAGCAAGATTCCACAAGGACTAGGAAAGCGATCAGTAATTTGGAAGGAAGGACACCTAATCGGATCACCGTCGTTTTTCGCCCAGCTTTTAAGTCGGGTTTGATATCCAATACTTGCCCGATGAGGTGAGCATGTGTGCAAAATAGGCCCAAATAGACATACACTTCCAGAGAAAGCGAATGCGTTTGATTAAGCAAACAGCTAAGAGGGACGACCAGGAGATATCCCCATTGCGATAGTAGTTCAAATGGGGTTTTAGATTTAAAATTAGTTCTTGGGTGTTTGTAGCAAACAATGGATGTGACAATTCCCAAAATAACCAACAGAGACATCTTTTCGACGAAGAAAAACCAAATCCAAAATGGAAGATTTACCAATACTAAAATTGCGAAGACGTAATTGAGCCTTCTTAGGTCTGGCTTTGGCTCCCCACAAGAACGAGTCTTTTCGAATATTGTGACGATCATTTTCAACATCAAAGTAATCATTCACCCCATAGGTCATCAGATTCAGGGGAAATGTAATGTAGAAAAAACCAACCCAGAAGATACTCTGGGCGAATATCTCCAGATTTTGAGATGTGGGAACCAGATACAGCCAAATTGTTTGAAACCACAGTCCGGGCCGGGAAACTTTTAGCCAATATAGAGAAGCGTCGAGATGTTGTTTTTGCATCAATAGAATATCTAGCTAAGACGAAACCATTGAATCTCCATAGCCTTAAATCGGGTTAAATATAGAAACTGACGGCCATGCTGTTTCTGTCTCGAATTAGCAAATTACCACTTGGACTTTTGCTTTTGATCAAACCAATCGAACCAATTGAGATTATTAACTTTTTCGAGGAAATTTTTCATAAACTGCGAAATAAAATATCTAACTATCAAAGCTTAAGCAGAAAAACAGGTGGAATTCATTCTTAAGAAAGCAAGGTTCTTTGACCGAGTTGAAGGATTGTTCGATCCACGACAATTAAAAGTCGTTCAGCGAATGCTAGATGAAGGACCGGAAGGCTTTGAGGGAGGGATGAGTGCAAAGAAATACATTCCCATCACCAAAACAACTAAGGCAACGGCAATGCGAGATTTGCAAAATTTGCTTGAGAAGCAGATTTTTAGATCCACGGGAGCAGGTAGAAGCACGCGCTACATACTTAATATTTGAGATGGGTTCGGTTTGCAAAATAATCATTTATATTTTGCTATATCTTTGAATCCTAACTCGCCTCATTTGTTCGCCAATTAAGTATACTAGGTATCCACTCACTTCTCTAAAACCCTTTCAAAGTAAAAGGTATCTATTGAGCTGTCTACCATAGGTGCTCTTTTGATAGCCTAATGAACAGCGGCATCACTCGAAAGGTGATGCATGACGACCCAAGGTTCGTTGCTCCAACCGTCGCCTTCGGTAAACCCAATTCCCTTATCTTTACCAATCCGATAAAGTAGCCATCCATTCGGAGCTCGCTCAACCATTTGCTGCCAGTGCGTAATCACTTTTTGGCAACGTGCACCCTGAAACAGACTTAGCTGCTCATTTCGTAGGACAATGGTTTCTTCTTCGGTCATAGGATTCTATCGAATAGAAATTATTGAATCCAAAGGTGTTTTCAAGACCTGTTCTCTTCTAAAGACGTATAAGACTACGCTATTGAGCAGAGAAATTATGTGGAGATTAGATTAGCTACACGGGACTCAAGTTACTTGTCAATCAAGGGCCTGTTCATTCTGACGCGTTAGGCTGCCTTGCGGCTGAAAGAAGTTAAAGTCGTGATCTTTTCTTGCGAACAATACCTCGATAAGGAAGGATTGATCGAAAAAGAGAAGAGCGGAATCCGGTTCTCGATATACAGCCAAAACAATAGATATCTAAGAACTTTTTTGGTTAATAAACGTAGACACTAGCGGGTGGTTTCTGATTGTTTTCGAAAGCCTCGTGCGAGTTCTAGAAATTCATGGAGATAATCGATTTCGAGATCGGTTTTGCGTATCCCTAGAAAGATTTGTTTTTGGACGCCTTTCGATCCTAAGCGGACGGCCCTAACTGGATAGGTTTCGGAGAATTCTTGAACTAACCAACGGGGCAAGGCCGCGACTCCGCGTCCGGCTGCGACCATTTGGAGCATGATTTCCGTTGTCTCGACAACCTTTTGTTTTCTAACGGTCCTGCCGGCGGGAGCAAGGAAAAGGGTGTAGATGTCTAAACGGTCCTGGGAAACCGGATAGGTAAATAGGACTTCATCGCCAAGCTGTCGAGGGATGACATGGTGTTTATTGGCAAGTGGATGATTGAATGGGACGACGAGAACTTGTTCGTAATCGAAGACCGGCTCGAAATGTAGTGCTTTTTTCCGCAGGGGATCCGGTGTGACCAATAGATCGATTTCATGAGCAAAGAGAGCGCCGATACCGCCGAACTTGAATTCCTGTTTCACTTCGAAGTCCACGGACGGCCAGGCCCGCAAGTAGGGGGCCGTGATTTTTTGCAGCCACTGGTAACAGGGATGACATTCCATCCCGATACGTAGGGTTCCTCGTTCTCCACGGGCGAACTGAGTGAGTTGCTCTTCGGCGAGGGCAAATTGAGGTAGTAACCGTTTTGCCGTTGCAAGTAGATAGTCACCTGCCTGGGTGGGACGAAGGCTGCGGCCCTCGCGATACCAGAGTTGGACTTCGAGCTGATCTTCCAGTCTTCGCATACTGTGGCTCAGCGCCGATTGCGTTAAATGTAGGGCCTCGGCAGCGGCAGTCATGGTGCCGTGGCGATCAACGGCGAGAATGGTTTCAAGGTGGATACGCTCTAGAAACGTCATAGTTTTATCGATGAATACATTTCATTGATTAATGAATTAATACCATTTTTTTTAATTGGTCAAGGCTGTCATGCTTTATCCCATGTCAGAAATTAAATCGACCACTATTAAAACACATTCATTAGGCTATCCGCGCATCGGAGCGAAACGTGAACTTAAAAAGGCGACAGAAGCTTACTGGAAGGGGGATCTGTCGTACTCCAAGCTACTCGCGATAGGTAAGTCGCTGCGCGAGCTTAATTGGAGGAAACAGCATGCCTCAGGGATCGATTTGATCCCTGTCAATGATTTTTCCTTTTACGACCACGTGCTTGATATGAGTTGTCTCCTCGGCAATGTGCCTCCGCGGTTCCAATGGCAAGGCGACCAGACGGACGTCAACACGGCGTTTACGATTGCTCGCGGCACGCAAGGCGGATCGTCTTTGGTCGAGGATGAGAAAGATTGTCAGACGGGTAAGGTGTCAACCTTCGCTAGCGAGATGACAAAGTGGTTTGATACGAACTATCATTTTATCGTTCCTGAATTCCATGCGGATACGCATTTTTCATTGAGCAGTAGCAAAGTCTTCGATGAGTATGCAGAGGCTAAAGCGCTTGGGATTAATCCAAAGCCGGTGCTTGTGGGGCCAGTGACCTACCTCTCACTAGGTAAAGTGCAGGATTCGAAGAACCCGGACTTTGACCCGCTTTCTTTGCTCGATAGCCTTATTTCCGTTTACGAGGAGATCATTTCTAAGCTAGCGGAAGCGGGAGCTGAATGGATACAGCTTGACGAGCCGATACTCTCAACGGATTTAAGTGATCAACAGCGCGGTGCATTAAATGTTGCCTATGGTTGTCTCTCGAAAGCGAAGGGATCTGCAAAGCTGCTTGTGGCTACCTATTTCGGTGGTGTTCGGGATAATCTGGAGGACTACCTCGAATTGTCCGTAGATGGATTGCACTTCGACTTCGTGCGGGGGGCTGAAGACATTGACCCTGTATTAGCCAACTTCCCAAGAGACAAGACCCTCTCGGTAGGAATTGTTGAGGGGCGCAATATCTGGAAGAACAATTATGACGCTTCGTTAGAAGTCTTGCAGAAGGCGATTGCTACCGTCGGCACACATAGACTCTGGGTAGCTCCGAGTTGTTCACTTCTCCACTCACCTATTACGCTGCAAAATGAACCGAAGCTCGACGAAGAATTGAGGAGTTGGTTGGCGTTTGCCGATGAGAAATTGATCGAGGTCGACGAACTTCGAAAGTTATTGCAAGGGAACGGTAGCCAGGAGAGTTTGGATGCTAACCGGTCCGCTGCTGCCTCTCGCAAGTCGAGCAAGCGGATCCACGATGAGGTCGTTAAATCGCGACTTGTGGCAGTGCAAGCCAGTGATTTCGACCGCTCCTCGGAATTCGTTGAGCGTCAACTTAAACAGCGAGAAAAGCTAGGCTTACCGGAATTCCCGACCACAACGATTGGTTCATTTCCGCAAACGAAGGAGGTGCGCCAGGCTCGTGCTCAATGGAAAAAAGGAGCACTGAGTGATGCGGATTATGATCAGTTTCTAAAGGAAGAGACGGCTAAGTGTGTTGCTTTTCAGGATGAGATTGGGATTGATATGCCGGTCCACGGAGAATTCGAGCGCAATGATATGGTCGAATATTTTGGAGAGAACCTAGAAGGCTTTGCTTTTACGAGCAATGGCTGGGTTCAGAGTTTCGGCACGAGGTATGTTAAACCGCCGGTCATTTTTGGGGATGTTAGTCGTCCTAAGCCGATGACTGTATATTGGTCCGAATATGCTCAATCGCTAACCAAGCGTCCGATGAAAGGGATGCTCACCGGACCAATAACGATCCTACAGTGGAGTTTTGTGCGTGACGACCAACCTCGCTCCGTCACCACGCAGCAGATTGCTTTAGCCATTCGCGATGAGGTTGTAGATCTCGAAGAGGCCGGGATTGCAGCGATTCAGATTGATGAACCGGCCTTCCGTGAAGGATTGCCCTTGCGGCGAAGCGAATGGGATCATTATCTAGACAGGGCCGTCAAAGCATTCCGTCTCAGTGCCTGTGGAGTGAAGGATGACACTCAGATTCATACTCATATGTGCTACTCCGAGTTCAACGACATTATTGAATCCATAGCAGCGATGGATGCGGACGTCATTACGATTGAAACCTCGCGTTCCAACATGGAGTTGCTCGATGCGTTCGTCGGCTTCAATTATCCCAATGAAATCGGACCCGGTGTTTATGACATTCACTCACCACGAGTGCCGCCGACTGAAGAAATGAGCAACTTGATGTCGAAAGCTGAGGCAGTGCTCCCGCGCCAGAACCTTTGGGTAAATCCGGATTGCGGTTTGAAGACCCGTCAATGGGCGGAAGTGAAGCCTTCGCTTATAAACATGGTCGAGACCGCATCCAGACTGCGTTCGATGAAACCGGCTTCTTTAGGGTGACGCAGGCTTAAGGAAGGATTGACCGAAGAGGGGAGAAACCTATGGTGTTTCGCCTGATGAAAGCGGAAATGACGCCTCTTGAAGAAATTCGCCATTCGTGTGCCCACGTATTGGCAACGGCTGTACTACGTCTCTTTCCTGAGACCCAATTGGATATCGGCCCCCCTACGGAATCTGGGTTCTACTACGATTTTGATTTGGAACACAAGTTCACCATTGATGATTTGGAAAAAATCGAGGCGGAGATGAAAAAGATCGCTAAAGAGAACCAGAAGTTCAAACGGGTTGAGTGTTCTCGGGAGGAGGCCATTGAGAAGATCAAAGCCTTTGGACAAGAGAGCTACAAGCTCGGCCGTTTGGATGATATTCCCGAAGGCGATACGATTTCTTTCTACGAGAATGGTGAGTTCATGGATCTATGTGCAGGAACCCATGTCAATTATACCAAGAAGCTCAAAGCGTTTAAGCTTTTGAGCATTGCCGGAGCGTATCACCGAGGCAATGAGAAGAATAAACAGTTGCAGCGGATCTATGGAACGGCCTTTGCCACCAAAGAGGAGCTGGAAGCGTATTTAGAACAACAAGAGGAAGCTCGGCAGCGGGACCACCGCAAGTTGGGGCGCGATCTGCATTTGTTCCATATCGACGAAGCTGTGGGTCAGGGGTTGGTGCTTTGGACTCCCAAAGGGGGGATCATTCGCCATCAATTGCAGTCATTTATTTCTGAGGAGTTGCAGAAACAGGGTTACTACCAGGTTACGACTCCGCATATTGGGAAACTCGGACTGTTCCGGACCTCAGGGCACTTTCCGTATTATCGGGAATCTCAATTCCCTCCTCTCGTTGAGAAAGATACCCTTAAGAGGTTGAGTGATGAAGGAACGCACTGCTCGGAACTCACTACGTTGCTTGATGAAGGGGAAGTAGACGGCTACTTACTGAAACCGATGAATTGTCCGTTCCATATTAAAATTTACGATTCACAGCCACATTCGTATCGAGACCTTCCTGTACGCCTTGCGGAGTTTGGAACCGTGTATCGGTGGGAGCAATCAGGTGAGTTGGGGGGGATGACTCGCGTTCGTGGATTTACTCAGGATGATGCCCATATCTTTTGTACCGAAGAGCAACTGGGAGATGAAATCCAAGGATGCCTGGCTTTGGTGAAAAAAGTTTTTGAAACCTTAGGTATCGAAGAATACCGGGTGAGAATCGGGCTCCGGGATCCGGACTCAGCGAAGTATACCGGAGATCCAGAAAACTGGGATAAAGCTGAGGAAGCTTGCCGCAGAGCCGCGAGCACGCTTGGGGTGAATGCTACTGAAGAGGCTGGGGAAGCAGCGTTTTATGGTCCCAAGATCGATTTTGTGGTGAAGGATGTGATAGGCCGGGAATGGCAGTTGGGAACCGTTCAGGTAGATTACAGCCTGCCCGAGCGCTTCGACATCAGTTATACAGGCTCTGATAATAAGCCGCACCGTCCTGTGATGATTCACCGGGCACCGTTCGGTTCGATGGAACGGTTTATGGGAGTGATTATCGAGCATTTTGGAGGGGCATTTCCGACGTGGCTAGCTCCTGAGCAAGTTCGCTTTATTCCGATCACGGATGATCAGAATGAGGTATGTCACCAGATGGCCGATGCCTGTAAAAAGGTGGGGCTGCGGGTCTCCGTCGATACGGCCTCCGAAAAAATGGGAGCTAAGATTCGTCGAGCTCAGCTGGAAAAGATTCCTTACATGCCGGTAGTCGGTAAGCGAGAAGCCGAGGCAAACCAGGTTTCCCTACGGACTCGAGGAAAAGGGGACGAGGGTGTTTTGGCTTTTGAGGAGTTCTTCGAGCGACTGCAGAAGGAAACCAACGAGCGCCTTCTGACTCCGTAAGACGAATCAATTAAAACCGCCAGGAGTCTTCCGGAGCTACAAACTGTGAGCAAACCCAGTCGTGGGGTAACGGTTCGGGGCAGACTTTATTCCGCATGGTTTCCAGGTCGGTGACATCATCCCAACGTCGACTTTGCCAGTTGAGAACGTGATGAACACAAGGCCATTCTTCTTGGTGTGCCAGTTGGCTACACCAGAGAAAAACGAATAGGTCGGAGTCTCCAAGGTCGGGAAAGCGCGAATAAGCGGAGCTGTTTCCGAGTAGGATATTGATATTTTTGATCCGCCCCTGTTTGAGACGAGCTTCTGCGACAACGTCGGGCAATCCCGAAGTCTCTTTGTGTTCAGAGGAAAGGTAAAGGTAGCCCTCGAGTGATTCGGGACGTTGATAGAGGGCTCCGGTTTCCTGGTGCAGCACTTCAAGAAGCATTTTAGACGGAGCTTTGCCGGCATAATCACGAGTTAGGATCATGTAGTTATGGATATCATCTGGGGAATCGAGAAATGCATGCTGGTGAGCGTGTGCCCACTCACCCAGATGACCATTCTGTATGAGACGGTGACAGAGAATGTTGTCTTTTTTAACCAGTTCCCAATTGATGTTGTGTGTAAAGTATTCGACATCCACATAATGCCAATCCTCGGAAAACGTATAGGACTTCTTATCGTTAAACTCGGGTTTATAAACTTCTCCGATCACACTGAGCATTGCTTCAGAGATGGGAGTTCCCGGTGCTGCGGGAGTTAGAAGGTAGCGACTTCCCGCTTTATGGTGGTCGAGATAGAGAGGCTGATGGGCAGGTGCAAAAAATCCGGGCCCATTGGCATCACGCAGGCGGGCTTCGAAGGTTTTATCTCCCTTTTGACGATATTCGGCAACGACACCACAAGGGTATTGGATGATAAACGTATCTTCCACCGTTTGCATATATAAGTATAGCTCACAATCGATGGAGGGTCGATAGTGCCCTTGGAATTATTAGGGCAAACTGCTGTTAGACTAACTAGCGAGCGAGAGTGGCTTCGAGTAAGCGGGCAGCTTCGATATAGCCTTCGTGCATCACACTGGCTCGGGCTGATGCCATAAAGATAGCTTCGACGGCAGATACTCGTGTATCAGCCCCCAACAATGCCGCTGCCGCTTTAGGGAGTGCGTAGGGTTCACCGGTTTTTATGGTGACTTGGAATTCGTGTCCAATGTCTTTTCCAAGGACACCGTCAACAAGGTCGAAATACGCAGGATCTACGGGAACTCGTGCCATCTCGAGTAGAGCAAAGCTGCGGTAGATGCTTGCGACATGCGAGGTGCGAATGGAAGTCTGGCTGTGGTGCAGAAAAGCAATGTAGTCGCCCAACGAGGAACCTTTCTTTTGAGCGGCGCGAACGACTTCTTCGGGAAGATAAACGTGTTTGCGAACTTTTTTACTCATAATGGGGGGTAAAGATCTTTGAACCTTTCTATCGAATTCATGAAACAAGGAATGGCTGTGATCTAGGATCGACTCCGCCGGCATGGGGATACGATACCACTATTTTTGGGGACGTGAGCGTTTTTCTGAAAAAAGATATTGGCGGCAACGAACCCACTTACGATAGAGGTCGCGTCGGCCACGGCGGGTGATGAGCGGCACTAAAAACCTTAAGGTCAAGCTAAGGGTTACGAAGAATCCGATGAGAATGGGCAGTGACCAGCGCTCGTAGGTTTCCACAAAATTTAAAATGGGGGTGCCTAGGGCAGCAGCTAAGGCGATGATTAACGGCGTCCAAACAAGGGCAGCAAGGCTCAGCACCGTGCAGAATTTAAGAGGAGGAACGCCTAAAATTCCCGTCGCCATATATACGGGAAAGCGGGTCGCTGGAATGAAACGAGAAAGGACGATAGCCATCATGCCTCGGTGTTCGAACCATTCCTGAGCGTCGAGCACGTTCTGCTCACTGATGATCCAGGAAAAAGGGCGCTTTCTTAGAATTTCAATGCCGGCGATTCGTCCTATGAAGTAGATCGTAACGTCGCCTGACATGATTCCAAAGAAGCAGGCTACGATAGCGGCCCAAAAGGGTAAGACGTCTTGGGAAACGAGTAACCCGGCTGCAACGGTAGCGAGGTCTTCACTAAACTTGGTTCCGACGAAAATAACTCCCACAAGAAACCAGAAGCGTTTTCCATCAAGCGAGTAAGATTCGGCTAATGCAGCATCCGTAGCCGAGGGTTGAAACGTGCGGGTTTCGACAGATAGCAAGAATGTTTTTAAGGCGTCTTCCAGAGTTTGAGGAGCATCTTTCAATAGATTATGCCCGCCATCTATAAGCATAAATTGACTTTGAGGTAACATCTGGTGGTGGACTTTGGCAGCTTGGTTCGGAATCAGGTAGTCACGTCTCCCGTGAACTACCAAAGTGGGGCAGGTGATGGATTTAAGCTGTCCTTCGACGGGCCGAAGGTCGACATCTGCAAGAGCCCTGAAATGTTTTTGTTGAAGGGGGAGACGATCAAAGAGCCCGAAGTTGGGGGTAAGATTACGAATGGCCCAGAATATTCCAGATTGAAGGGAATACAGAACCCGGTTCAGTGAATAGTCACCCAATAGTTCAAATTCTTGAAGGCCGGAGGCGCCAATTAGAGACAGCGATGCTACTTGCGATGGGAAGCGCTCGGCATAGGCGATTGCTGCAGGGCCTCCGTGTCCGATTGCAATCAGATGCATAGGTTGGTGGCTTCGCTTTCCTATGAATTGATGAAGCTGAGAAATCCTTTGAGTGAACGATTGATCGTCATCTGGAGTAGAAAGGGTGTAAAGATCAGGGAGTAGAATGGTATTCGAGCTGGCGAGAAGCGCTTGGGCTAGATGCCGATCCTCAGATCTGACGCCAGAAATACCGTGAAAGATCAAGATGGGTTGCTCGATAAATTTAGGACTTTGGTTGGGGTGATTTGCCTTAGATTCATGAAGCGTTTCGATCGTTACAGGTTGAGTCGAGCTAGTTTTTGGACTTTGTAGCCAAAGGACCGCCTGAGAGAGAAAGAGCAGCAGCCCATACACTAAGCCTATGATTTTTATGGGGCCACGCATTTGATGAGATTAGGCGCGAGCCTTAGCTGCTGAAGGAAGCTGGGGAGTCATGTCGATCTTTAAAGCCTCAACTGGAGATAAAAACTTTCCAGGATTAAGAAGACCGTCTGGATCGACCGATTTTTTAACAACTTTATGAAGTGCGTCGGATTCCCGACTGACTGCGATGGACCACCAGGCTTTTTTTGCCAAACCGATCCCGTGTTCACCGGTGATGGAGCCGTTCCAGGCAACGACTTGTTGAAAGAGTTTGTCGAGCGCCTTTTGTGTTGTAGGAGCCATAGCCTCTTCTGGTTTTACCATGATGTTGACATGAATATTACCATCTCCAGCGTGTCCAAAACAGGCAACGGCGAGCCCAGTTTCTTTTTGTAGCTTCTCTGTATAGCGAAACAAATCTAGCAAACGTCCTCGAGGAACGGCGATATCTTCATTGAGTTTTGTAAGTCCTGTGGCGCGCAAGCCGTAAGAAAAATCGCGTCTCATGTTCCAGAGTGCTTCGATATCTTTAGGTGTCTTTGCGGTGCGGATTGTGATCGGCTTAAAGGCTCCAATAAGTTGTTTGAGTTGTCTAATTTCGGAAGCGACCGAGTTTTTTTGACCGTCGATTTCTGTGAGAATGAAGGCATTTCCGTCGGGAGTATTCTTTGTATAGTTTCTTGCGGCTTGTAAGGTAAATCGATCCGCGACTTCAAGGGCACAGGGCATAAAGCCTGCTTTTTGGATTGCAGAAACAACTCCTGCAGCCTGTTTTGCTGTTTTGAATGTGGCAACTAAAGCAGCTCGATCTGGTGGGTTGGGGATCAGGCGTAGGGTAGCCTGAGTTATGATTCCTAGTAGTCCTTCGGATCCCACAAAGAGTTCGTGAAGCCGGAATCCAACCTTGTTTTTATGGGTGCGCCCTCCTAACTCCGCGATATCGCCATTCATAAGAACCACTTGAAGTCCGAGAACATAATGGGAGGTGACGCCGTATTTTAGGCAACGGGGGCCGCCCGCATTTGTGGCAATATTGCCGCCGATGGAACTTTCTTTCAGCGATGCAGGGTCGGGTGGGTAGTAGAGTCCTCGTTTGAGCACCGCTTGTTGTAGGTCCCCAGTAATCACTCCCGGTTCAACGATGGCAAGCGAATCTTCGACGGAAATCTCTCGGATTCGCTTCATCCGGTGAAGTGATAGCAAGATACCCCCCTTGATAGGAACACTTCCTCCAACATATCCGCGACCGGCTCCGCGCGGAGTAATGGGGATTTTGTTTTTTGTGCAGAATTGGACGAGCTTCTGCACGTGCTGAGCCGTTTTTGGCATCACTACCATGTCTGGTAGCGCAGCGGCATACCATGCATCTCCCGAATATTTGGCTAAAGTGGCGGGGTGAGTGGAAATCAACGAAGAGCCAAGAAGTTTTTGGAGCTGGTTCCGCTGTCTAGTGGTCATGGGGAGAGTATTCTTGGTGGACGCTAAAGATCAACCGCGCATTCGGCCCGCTAGGGTCCGGTCGATCTGGCGCTGCACGTCGCGCTTCTTGAGATCTTGCCGCTTGTCGCCATGAGTCTTGCCTTTACCTACTCCGATCAGAACTTTGAATCGGCCGTTTTTAAAGTAGCCTTTTAAGGGTACCAATGTGCGTCCGAGTTGACTTACCTGCTGATGCAGTTTTTTGATTTCCCGAAAATGGAAGAGGAGCTTGCGTTTCCGCCTGGGTTCATGGTTTTCCCGGTTTCCTTTGTCGTAGGGAGCGATGTAGAAATGGTAGAGCCAAACTTCGCCCTGCTCGATTCGGGCAAAGGCATCGTTAAAGTTACCTCCACCTGCCCGTAGGGATTTTACCTCGGTTCCACTTAGGGCTATTCCTGCCTCGATTTTTTCGAGAAATTGATAATCTCGGCCGGCTTTTCGGTTGTGAATTTCGATTCCGCTCATAGAACGACAGGTCTACGCGGTGAGCGGAATAAAAATCTACTCAAGTTCGCCGGTGGATTCGTAGCTTAATTTTTCGTCAGCTACTTCCTTCAGGGCAACATCCATAAAGGTCATATTGG
>JBCCKK010000046.1:0-15084 GCA_039027395.1 Verrucomicrobiota bacterium
AGCGAACCGATGTTGCAATTGTTCGCTTATTCTGTTTGCGATAATCCGCGAGATCGTAGAAGACCTTCCCAGAACAAAGGATTAGCGATGTAGCCTCTTTGCTAAAATCCGGGTCAGGCAAGATCTCTTGGAATGTTCCGCCTGAAAGATCTTCCAGTGTGGAAACACATCGTTTGTCTCGCAACAAACTTTTAGGTGTCATAACCACCAGAGGTTTTCGTATCGCCCGGGTTGCTTGCCGACGCATGAGGTGAAAATAGTTTCCAGGAGTCGTACAATTAGCGACTTGAATGTTGTCTTCAGCACACAACTGGAGGAATCGTTCCAAGCGAGCGCTGGAGTGCTCTGGACCTTGTCCCTGATATCCGTGAGGGAGAAGAATCGTGATTCCGGATGTCACACCCCATTTCGATTCACAACTGCTAATGTACTGATCGATGATAACTTGGGCACCGTTTGCGAAGTCACCAAATTGGGCTTCCCAGATGCAAAGCATTTTCGGATAGTCCAAGCTGTAGCCAAAATCAAATCCTAAAACCGCAGCTTCGGAAAGCGGGCTATTGTAAACGCAGAACATTCCCTGATCCTCGGCTACATTTTTGAGGGGAATATAGCGTTCTCGAGTGTCTAAATCATACAAGACAGAATGACGGTGACTGAAGGTGCCTCGCCGACTGTCCTGACCTGAAAGACGGATCGGCACACCTTGGTCTAGAATCGATGCAAAAGACAACGCTTCCGCAAACCCCCAATCAATAGGCGATTCTCCTTCAATCATCTGTTTTCTTCCGTCCAACCAACGAATGAGTTTTTTGTTAATTTTATGATCGGATGGAACAGCTGTAATGGCTTTCGCAATACGAGTGAGATCGTTTTGAGGAACCGTTGTGTCGACTTGGTCCAAAAGTTCTGGAGTAGCTAGAGGAGCGCGAATCTTCGGCTTATATTTTTTGACGGCGACTTTCGACTCGTTAAGGGCTCCCTCTAGAGTCTTTTCAAGCTTCTCCTGATACTCATTTGCTTTGTCGTGGGTGAGACTTCCGTCCTTGATCAGTTTGGGAATCAAGCGCTCACTTACGGGAGGATGGGTTCCAATTTCTGAATACAGCGTAGGCTGCGTAAAATTAGGTTCGTCACCTTCATTATGACCGTGTCTGCGATAGCACTGTAAATCAATAAACACATCGCGATGGAATTCTTGTCTGAAATCGAGAGCCAGCTCCATGATCATAACTGCAGCAAGCGGGTCGTCTCCGTTGACATGGAAGACTGGGGAACCCAACATTTTTGCAACAGAAGTACAATACATACTAGAACGCGCGTCCTGAGGAACCGTTGTAAAACCGATTTGGTTGTTGATTGCAATGTGAATCGTTCCACCAGTTCGATAGCCATCAAGCTGCGACAAATTGAGTGTCTCCTGAACGATACCTTGGCCAATCATCGCCGCATCACCGTGCATTAAAACGGGCAAAACCTTTTCCCGCTTCTTGTTGTCTTTGAGAATTCGCTGCCATGCTCTCGCTTTCCCCTGAACAACCGGGTTAACTGCTTCCAAATGACTTGGATTAGGAGCAAGGGAAACGCCAACTTCTTCGCCTTCAGTGGTAATCAGCGTCGTCTCGTGACCAAGATGGTATTTCACGTCACCATCGCCTAGCACGCTTTCGGGAATGTGGTTCTCAGCAAACTGATTAAACAAATCGCGATACGATTTGCCCAAGATATTTGCCAAAACATTGAGGCGACCGCGGTGAGCCATGCCAAAAATGACTTGGGAGATTCCGTTAGAAGGGCAATCTTCGATCAGCGCATCGAGCATAGGAATGAGAGTTTCGCCTCCTTCAAGTCCAAACCGCTTTTGCCCAACGTAACGCGTGTGCAGAAAACGCTCAAACATTTCGGCAGCGAGAACTCGATTCAAAATTCTTCGTTTTCTTCGAGGACTGAAATTCGGCTGGTTGCGGCAGTTCTCCATGCGATCTCGGAGCCATCGACGTTGCTCGAAGTTCTGCATATGCATATATTCAACGCCGATGGTTCCCGTATAGGTTTGCTTGAGAATCGAAATGATGTCACGAAGGGTTCGCTCGCCACCACCGGCAAGCTTCCCGGAATCGAAAACAGAATCTAAATCTGACTTGTCGAGTTTGAAATGATGGATATCGAGGGGAGTATCCATCGGTTTCGCCAGCTCTAAAGGATCTAAACTTGCCACTTGGTGTCCAAGAGAACGATAAGCGAACAGAAGGTTATAAATACGGGCTTGCTTAAGGCGATATACGTCATCGGAATTGTTCAAAGAAGAACTTGAACGAACCGGAGAATCAGAGGTTGGATCAAGTTCTGGCTCTTGTTGAATACCGAGCTCAAAACCTTCAAAAAATGCGCGCCATGTGATCTCAACGCTCTCAGGATTGATTTTCCACTGTTCGTAGATTTCTTCCAAAATAGGAGCGTTATCTGCAGAGCCAACCGTTCCTCTGGGAACCGGAGCGCTCTCTGAAGATTCGATCGATTTTTCTATTAACCGAGCTGCGTCATCGTCCGAGACTTTATGCATAGTGTTATTAGGGTTTGTATCGTTTGGGAGACACTTGTCAAATCTCATCGTCTACCTAAATCGTTTCTTATCAATGACTTCAGTAAATAAGATTTTTTAATGATTTATAAGTGTTTGTAATACTAGGAGTTACAATTATTTGCCTCGTTTCGATGCAAATTCTAATGCAAAATACGAGAAGATCAAATCGGCACCAGCTCGCTTAATTGCAGTTAGAGATTCGGATACAGCTGAATCTCGATCGATCCAACCCCGATCTGCGGAGGCGAGAATCATGGAATACTCGCCAGAAACTTGGTAGGCTGCAATCGGGACCGAAACTAACGATCGGCCTCGATAGATAATATCCGCATACCAGCCTGCGGGTTTAACCATAACGATGTCTGCGGCTTCATTTTCATCTAGAGCGAGTTCTCGGGATGCTTCACGCCCATTGCTAGGATTGAGCTGGTAGCTCATTTTGTCGAGATAGCCCTTGGACTGAGCGGAACCAACTGCATCTCGAAACGGGCCATAGCACGCAGATGCGAATTTAGCGGAGTATGCCATGATACCCGTCGTCTGGTAGTTTTGCGAATCCAGTTCACCACGAATAGCTGCGATACGACCGTCCATCATATCGGAGGGTGCGACATAATCGACACCCGTCTGAGCCAGTAGAACTGAAATCGCACACAAACGTTCAACCGTTAAATCATTGTCAATATTTCCGCCGGCATCCAGCAAACCGTCATGACCGTGGTCCGTATAGGGGTCAAGAGCAACATCGACGAAAAAAACAAGATCGGGAAATGTGTCTTTCAGTGCCTCAAGAGCTTTGTAGAAGTAATTATCTGCATCCAAAGCAACACTGCCTTGAGCATCTTTAACGGAAGAAGGGAAGACAGGAAAAAGAGCAACACCTCCAATACCTGACCGTTGTAAGGTCTCGCAGTGCCGTTTCATGGGTTCCAATCCCAAACGTTCGATTCCTGGAAGCGAATCGATAGATTCACGAGCATTGGGATCTTCCAAGAGAAACAAGGGTTGAACCAAATCGGTAACCCCAACTGTTGTCTCAGAAACCAATGAACGAATGGTTGAGTTTGCCCGATTGCGGCGAGGGCGACAGGGGAGGTTCATTTAAGAACAAAAATAAATCAAGAAATCTTGAAGATACACTTGTAGAGGCCGGAAATCCGTTCCTCCTCGCGTTTGACGCGAGCTTTGAGTATCGACTCGAACATCTGTCGTTCGAGATCTCTAAGAATTGGGAAACGATCTAAGCACACAAGAATCGGCGAATTAAATTCGGTGATAATATGACTGCCTGTATCGCGGCTCATTGTATATTCGCTCATATATCCGCGTTCTTCGCGGATTTGTGCGAGCTGTCGGCAGCGTTCTTCCAAGTTATCGCTGTCAACCTCGGCTCGTAACGTTTCGGACTCTTTTGTGTAAATATTATGGAGAATTTTTTCGGACGCTGCAGGCCCATAAACATCATTAACCGATTCTAAGATCTCGGTGGTCAATTTACTATATTCAGTAGGGAAAAAATCCTGTGCAGACTCCGTTAGGCGATAGGCTTTCTCAGGGCGGCCCATTCCTTTGGGGCGCCTCCAAGTGTCCAAATAACCTTCTTTCTCGAGGGCAATACAGTGCTGCTTTACGCCCATATAGGAAAGACCAATCCGCTCGCAAAGCTCAGATACTGAAAGGCCCTGACTGCGCTTGATTTCTGTTAAAATCAGAAGCTTGGGATTCTTGGATACCTTTTTCAGTAGCTTACCTTTCATAAATCGTTGTTCTTAAACGTACTCAGAGAAATATTACGTTTTGAGGTTAAGATTTCATTAAGTGAATGCAAGACTTTTTACGTCTAATTGCTAACAAAAGCTCTATTTTTTGCAGCCAGTCAAATCGGGTGGTTGAATCTTTGAGTGCTACAAGTGATTCATCTCGGACTAAAATTAATTAACGCAGATTAGATAATCAATGTAGGTTAGATATTAGGCTTGAGCGCTTTGAGTCAGAGTTGACAGCGTTTCTGCGGCCTTCTAGCTTCACACACTTATGTCGCAGCAGTTTAAGGTGTTGGTTCTAGATGGCGTTTCTCAAGGAGGCGTCGATAAATTTTCCGAAGTTGAACAGTTTTCCGTCGTCGTAGAGAGTAAAAAATCCGAAGAAGAACTGCTTGCTGCGATCAAAGGAGTTGATGCACTTGTCGTTCGAAGTGCTACCAAAGTGCCACGGACTGTAATCGAAAAAGCAGATTGCCTCAAAGTAATTGGCCGAGCTGGGGTCGGGGTCGATAATGTAGATGTTAAGGCTGCGACTGAAAACGGAATCATCGTTATGAATACCCCGAGTGGAAATACGATTTCCACTGCCGAGCATACCTTTTCCCTCCTTCTTTCGTTAGCACGTAATATTCCTCAAGCTCATGGAACAATGAAAGCAAAACGCTGGGATCGTAAAAAATTCCAAGGAGTCGAGGTAAATAATAAAGTTTTGGGAGTTGTGGGAATGGGACGGATTGGTACCGAAGTCGCCCGCAGAGCGTTTGCATTTGGAATGCGCGTTTTAGCATTCGATCCATACCTTTCCTTAAATCGAGCTCGAAGCTTGCAAGTTGAGTTGTTTGAGGACCTCGACGAAATGCTTCCGCAGTGCGACTTCGTTACTTTACACATCCCGATGACCAAGGAAACTAAAGGCCTTCTTAATAAGTCCAATCTGTCTAAATGTAAGCCGTCGCTCAGAATCGTAAACTGCGCGCGCGGTGGTTTAGTCGACGAAACAGATCTCTACGACTTGATGAGCGAAGGGAAAATTGCCGGAGCGGCATTTGATGTTTATAGCCAAGAGCCTCCTACCGATGATTTTCCGCTGAGAGACCTTGATGGATTTGTGATGACACCGCATCTCGGGGCATCAACTGCTGAAGCCCAGGAAAGCGTCGGGATAGAGGTTGCAGAATCAATTCGTGATTATTTGATTCATGGAACAATCTGTAACGCAGTCAATGTGCCTAGTGTTGACTCCAAGACTCTTGAGACACTAAAACCCTATATTGATCTTGGACATAAGCTGGGAATGATTTTGGCCCAGCTCGGACCTAAGCGGGTAGCTTCACTCACTGTAGATTACTCGGGAAAAATCAAAGAGCTCGATACGACGGCCGTTACTCGTTCCGTGGTTAAAGGCTTTCTGCAACATATTTATCGATCGAATGTGAATGAGGTGAATGTGACCCACTTCGCAGAAACCTTAGGGCTCGCATACAGTGAAAGTCGCGGAGCCGTTGAAGCCGACTACTCTGAACTTATTACAGTTTCGATTGAGACGGAATGCGGCCAAACCCGTTCCGTCAGTGGAACCTTGTTTGGCGTTGTTCCTCGGTTGGTTCGTATCCACCACTTCAATCTGGAGACTTCTCCAGAAGGGGTCTTACTCGTTATGGAGAACATGGATCGCCCTGGTATTATTGGTTTGGTTGGAAGTCTGATGGCAAAACACGACATCAACATTGCGAGTATGTCCCTCGCTCGTTCGGAAATGGGATCGCACGCACTCAGTGTTCTCAATCTAGATTCTATGCCGGGTGATGAACTCCTCGAGGAACTCGTTAATGATGAAAATATTCTTTCGGTTAAAGCCGTTCGGGTGAGCTAGCCTACTCGGGCTCGGCCACCGAAAATAGACGAAAGTCGTGAGAAACCCCTTTCAGGGTGACTATGTCCGTCGTAGCGAGATCATCGCTAAGTGCATCAATCCATTTTGGCTGATTCGATTCTTCTGTGCCTAAGAGTGAATTAACCCGATTCTTAAGTCTTCCGGTATCCCCGATTACAATCCATTGGACACTTCGTCCTTTTAGTAGCGGCTGAATCGATTCCAAGGTATCTGCGTTAAAAATTTTCGCCGAATCCAGTATACCCGGAAGAGCCTGTGGCGAGATACCAGCTACCGTGGGCTGTCTGGAAAAAAATGAGAGGTGAGGGCATAGTTCCCAAGACGCTACAATTCCTCCAGGTCTGTCGATCTTGCTAGCTAATTGACGAATCTCCTGAGCAGGAATGGGTGAGAAGGGGAGTGGCAGGTGCAGTAGGTTGAGAACAATAATCGGTAAAATCTGGCCAACCAAAACAGCCCTCCTCCAATGGCTTGAAAGACTGGGCCAAGCAAGCGCACAGAGCAAGCTGCTTAGCAAAATGAAGTGGGGCAGCCATCTCAGCTGCCAATTAGCAAGTAACAGACACGAAGCTGTCAAGCCAATCCAAACACCGGTGTCGACACGAATGTCCTTAGGGCGGTGCATGAGGAAATAGGTGATCATCAGTGGGAATCCAAATCCAACCGAAATCCACCAAAGCCACGAAGGAGGCTGTACACTTGTAAGAGATTCCATCCATCGAGCTGCCTCAGGACTAGAAACAAGCATGCCACCGTGTGTTGGAAATCGCTCGAGCATCCAGAAGAATGATCCAAGGCCTACAGCTACTAAAGGCATGATCCAATGCTCTCGATTTCGAAATGCAAGATTGAACATAAGTAGGGCAATCAAAAGCAACATGGATTGCCAAAGACTGAGCCACAATAATAACCCCCAAGAACATCCGCTTAACAAATGGAGTTTCCATGATGCATTGGGTTGCCGCCACCGCAGGGCTTCCGAAACAAAGGCGAAGGCAATGAGTGGAACAACCAGCATCCATTTGCTCGGATGTCCCAATGCACTCGACCACACTAGGGCAGGAGACAGACTGTATGTTGTGAGAAACAGATGTTTCCCAAAACCAATTGAAAGCATGGAGACTAAATAGAAGAGACAAATGACAGAAAGGGCACCAAGGAGGGGAGGAATCAACCAACCAGCCCATTCAATTGAATTACTCTCTATCCAGAGACTGAGAAGTTTAGCAAAGCCTGCAATACACCAATCGGGTAGCGCCGTTAAATGGGTCGTAATTCCTTCAGGAAAATTTTCAAACCCGTGGAATCGTTGGAACAGAACGTTGTCTTCTATCACCGTCCGAGCTCGAATGAGACGAATGTAACTAGCGCCTTCCAACATATACGGATGCCCATCGATCCAAGACGAACACCAAAATTTAGCGCGCGCAATCAGCGCCAGCACCCCATAGGTCGCTGCATAGATGGCCACCGAGATACCGGTGAAATTGGGCTGTTGATCAGACGAATTCAGATCGAAACGCTATCTGGAATTTAGATAAAATCAAATCGAGCAGGACGATCGACGGCCTGCGGAAGTCTTTATCCGTAGCTCTTGAAGAATTTTTTCTTATCTTCTTCGGGCTCTTTCTTTTCTGGAGTGTCGTCCGGAGCGTCAGATTTACTATCCTCTGTAGCAGTGGAAGTAGCTTCCTCAGCGCTTGAATCCGGCAGATCTGCGTCTTCCTCGGGAGGAAGCTCCATCTTTGGGCTGCGGTCGGGCATCATGCTTGCAGGAGTTCCACCGCTGGCTTCTACAAAAGCCATCTGAAGTTCGGAAAGTGTATCCTTTAGGATTTTTTCTTCTTGAGAGCTCAGATTTCCGCTCGTCTTCTTTTGAATCATCTCGAGCTGATCGATGAGCATCTTGCCTGCCTCAAGGTTGGGTTCCGGTGCCATACCATCGGGCCCAGGTATCTTGCCCAGAACGAACAAGACGTTCTGCGCTTGGATCATTACAAATTGAACAAATCGCTGGGCCAATTCTCGGTCCTGTGCGATGTTTGATTCACTAGCCATACGTGTTTTACTCCTTCAAATGTTATTCTTTTTTCGTTTCAGGGGGCTGCACAATAACGCAAACGAAATTTTTATCACCAAAAACCCGCTTCGCAACTTGATGGACATCGTTCTGGGTCAAGGCATCCAATTCCGCCTGATAGCGAGCTTCGTAATCGATGCCTAAGCCGTAGAGGACATTGATCGCAGTAACAAAAGCTTGCCGAGTCGCACTTTGATTTTCCAACAATCGCCGGCCTTCCAATTTTGCTTTAGCTCGCTCAAATTCTCCTGCATCCAGTCCAGACTCCACCATCAAATTTACTTCATCCAGTAACTCATCACGCACTCTCTCTGCGGCGTCTGGACGAGTTCCGGCGTAGAACATGAAATAACCAGGATCTAGTCCGATTAACTGGGCAGCTCCTACGAAATAGGCGAGAGACTGCTCTTCACGAATCCGAATAAACAAGCGAGAGGCGAGGTCGGATAGTGCTTGGTCGATGAGCTCAAGCGCAACGCGGTTCTCATTATCTACAGAAATTCCTGGAAAACCAATCTGCACGATCGCCTGAACTTTCTCAGTATCAATACTCAGCGTCTGGCCATTTCCTCCAAAATCCGATGGTCGTTCACTCAATACAAGGTCTCCATTGAGAAAATCTTCTCGAAAGGATTCTTCGATGAGGGATTTAGCTCGACTGAGATCAAAACGTCCGGCAAGGGCTAGCACGATGTTATTCTTGGAGAGCAGCTTCTGATGGAAAGCAATAACGTCATCTCGGGATATGGCCTCAAGAGCTTCTGCTGTTCCCAGCGTGTTACGTGCATATGGATGCGACTGAAAGAGTTCATCACGTAGATGGTTTCGGGCAATTCGCATGGGTTGGTCATTTTCCAACTGCAAATCTGAGAGCATTTTGCGCTGTTCCTTCTTTAATTCTTCATCGCTAAATGCAGGTTCAAAAAGGACTTCGGAAAGCAGGTCAATCGCTGTTTCCAAGTCAGGTTCTAGGATTTGTATTGTGACCGAAATCGAGTTGTTCGCAGATTGAACGGCTAGAGTGCCACCTAAGCTGTCGATAACCTCGGCTAAGTTAGCTGCACTTCTTCGCTTTGTTCCCTTTTCCAGAAGGCGGCCGGTGAGGGTTGAGATGCCCGCTTGGCCAGGATCTTCGAGCAGGAGTCCGCCACGCATGACTGCCGTCAGGCTCACTAGCGGTAGTGTGTTGTCAGAAACAACGACCATCGGCAGTCCATTTTCAAGGTGGATCAATTCTGATTTTTTAGAAGCCTCTGGTGATTGCGTTTGATCACCTTGAGTCGCTAAAGCCTCCTCAGGATTAATGCTAACGACGGAGAGATTTTCAGGTTTAAAGTACGTATTGGCAACCCGGACGATGTCTTCAGCTTGGACCGCCTTAATTCCTTCTAAGTAGCGATCCGAGAATCCCGTATCGCGAGCGATAAACCAGCTAGAACCTAACGAAGAGGCTTTTCCGGAAACGGTTTCCATTTCGCTCACCCGATCCGAAATAACAACACGCTTTGCCTTGGCTAATTCTTCGGAAGAGGGGTGTTTCTGCCTAAATGATTCCAATTCCGCAATAACATCGCCCACAACCTCAGTTCGAGAAACTTTAGGATTCGGATGCATTACGCCCGAAACGGCCCACAAACCGCTCTGAGCTGGAGTGTAGGAGAAAGCTCCGACGCCGCGCAAAACACCTTTTCCTTCGACCAAGTTCTGATGGAGGCGAGAACTTTTACCTTGCCCCGCCAAAATCGCCATGACGTCGAGCGCATACAAGTCGGGGTGAGTGATTCCCGGAATGTGATAAGCGAGGTAAAAGCGGCTAGCATCCGTTGGGAAGGCTTCATGCCTTTCTCGCATTCCTAGTTGGCGGGGCTCGCTTGGAATATAGACGTCTTTGAGTGGGGCGCGCTTTACAGAAGCTGAGAATTCATTGAGTGCCGCTAGCACTTCGTCTGCGTCGACATTTCCAGAGACGATAAACGTAAAGTTATTGGGAAGGTACAGCCGTTTATAATACTCGAGAACATCATCCCGCGTGAGACGATTAAAGTTATCAAGGTATCCGATGATAGGATATTGATAAGGATGCTCCGTAAATGCGGTGGCAAATAGTAACTTTTGAAGTGTCCGCGAGGGATCGTCAAATCCCATGGCAAACTCCCGCCGCACAACTTCCATCTCCTTGATATATTCGTCTTCAGGAATTGTTGAGAAGAACATCGCATCGACCAAAACATCCAATGCTGTTTTCCAACCTTTACTCGGTGCATCGATGTAATAAACGGTTCGATCAAAGGACGTATAAGCATTGGTATAACCTCCGATCGATTGAATGGTTTGTGCGATTTCCGAATTACCTCGACGTTCGGTTCCCTTGAACAGCATATGTTCGAGGATATGAGAGATTCCACAGCCGAGGAATTCACCTTCGGTGATACTGCCAGCACGACACCAAGCCTGGACGGAAACAACCGGATTACGTTGGTCCTCGAGTACCAATAGAGTGATGCCATTCTCCAAATTGAAATGTTTGACCTGCTCTTTGGGAAGCTCGAGATCAAATTCGGTTGATTGAACGGGTTCTTTGACGCAACTCATAAAACTAATCGCTAAAAAGACGAGACCTGCACACTGTGCTAGAACACCAAAACGCTTCATAATCGCTAACGTAGCCGAACTCGAAAGGGATGCTACGATTTATTACTTTCAGGAGAAAGAGGAGAATCGGGATCTTGTTCCTTACTTTTGGGAGGCCTCATTCGCGCAGAAGCACGGCCTTTATTACTGCGCGCTTTTGAGGAAATAGACTTGGATCTCTGAGGGCGGAAAGGCTCCTCAAAGGCATCTTCAAAGGTATAAATTTCTCTAAAATCCTCAATATTATCAGAATCACTGCGTCCAAGAACGTTGTGATTGACCAAGTTAAAAACAATCTCGCCGAAGTCTCGGCATTCATGCAGTCCCCATTCATTCAAGACGAGCTTTCCCATCGGACCAAACTCTTCGAGGGTAAATTGGCGCAATCCATCAAGGAGTTCCGCACCGCTGACATGCTTGTTTGCTCCTGAGCGATTAAGCTTTTTGAGCGTTTGATCCAAACCTTCTCGGACGAATGTGTAGGCTTCTGGGAGATACCGAGAGTCATCCTCACAGATCGTTTCGATCACTTCCTCGAAGTTCGTTTTCTGCATTGAGCTAGAGTATTAGGGCATCTTTGACCATTTGTCGATGTTTTGCTACCCAACAACCAAATTTACTAGCTTTTTGGGAACAACGACGGTTTTGCGGACCGTTTTACCCTGGATCCAGCTATCATAATTCGCATGTTCTTTAACCTTTGGCTCGTATTCTTCCTGTTTCAGGTCAGTAGGAATCTTCATCTTGCCTTTCAGTTTGCCATTTACCTGGATAATGATTTCAACCTCAGCTTCGATCAAAGCCGATTTATCAGCGACTGGCCATGTTTCGTAAGCTAATGATTCCTGGTGCCCTAGTTGAGACCAAAGTTCCTCACACAAGTGAGGAGCAAATGGAGAAAGCAGTTTTACAAGCACTTCAAGCGCCTCTTTGGGTTTCGTTTCACATTTGGTCAGCTCATTCGATAAAACCATGAGCTGTGAAATAGCTGTGTTAAAGGACAGAGCTTCGATGTCTTCGGTCACCTTAAGAATACTTTGATGTACCACCTTATTTAACCCTGCAGGTGATGGAGAATTTGTGATACCGGACGTTAATTCCCAGTCACCTTCTTGGTTTTCCGACATCATCAAACGCCAAACGCGACCGAGGAATCGATAAACGCCTTCAACGCCCTTCATGCTCCATGGTTTAACCTGCTCTAAAGGCCCCATAAACATCTCAAAAAGTCGGAGCGAATCAGCCCCATACTCGTGGATAACATCGTCGGGATTCACCACGTTGCCTCGAGATTTTGACATCTTTTGACCGTCTTCTCCTAAAATCAATCCCTGATTCACGAGTCGATGGAACGGTTCTGGTGTTGATACTACGGACAAATCATAGAGTACCTTGTGCCAAAAACGTGCGTAGAGAAGGTGGAGAACCGCATGTTCGGCACCGCCCACATAGAGATCGATTCCGTTTTTACCCATCCAATAGGCTTCTGCCTCTTTACCGACTGGCGCCGACGTGCAATTAGGGTCGATGTAGCGAAGATAATACCAACATGAGCCCGCCCACTGCGGCATCGTGTTGGTTTCTCGAATCTTTCCGTCAGAAACCTCGAGCCAATCTTTAGCCTTAGCCAACGGGGCCATGCCATCTGCGCTCGGTTTGTAATCATCCAACTCCGGCAAGGTGAGGGGGAGGTCTTGTTCGTTAATGAGTTCATGCTGATCTCCATCCCAAACAATTGGAAACGGCTCGCCCCAATAACGCTGGCGAGAAAACAGCCAATCGCGGAGCTTGTACTGAACCCGTCGCTCACCCAGTTTCTTATCGGCGAGCCAGTCGATCATTCGAGCCTTCGCATCTGCGGTTTTGAGTCCGTCTAAGAAGTCGGAGTTCATGGCTGTTCCATGACCCGAAAAGCACCCATCTTCCTTTTGTTCCTCGGGTGCTTCGACCACTTCGATAATGGGCAAGTCAAACGTCTGAGCAAATTCGTAGTCGCGATCATCATGGGCGGGAACGGCCATGATAGCTCCTGTTCCATAGGTCATTAACACGTAGTCAGCAATCCAGACAGGAATCTCGGCTCCATTGACCGGATTAATCGCAAGAGCTCCTGTGAAGCATCCGGTCTTTTCCTTGGCTAAATCGGTTCGCTCTAAGTCCGATTTCGCGGAAATTTTATCTCGATAGGCTTGGATCAATTCTTTCTGCTCCGATGTTGCAATCTGATCGACCAACGGATGTTCGGGTGCGAGAACCATGTAGGTCGCACCAAATAAAGTATCCGGTCGGGTTGTGAAAACCCGAATGGTTTTTTCGTGCGCCTTGAGTTTGAAATCGACCTCCGCTCCTTCAGACCGTCCAATCCAGTTGCGCTGCATCTCTTTCAGTGAATCGGGCCAATCGAGCTCATCCAGATCATTGAGAAGGCGTTCGGCGTATTCGGTAATCTTGAGCATCCACTGACGGAGCGGGCGCCGTTCTACAGGGAATTCACCACGCTCGGACCGAGGCCCATCCTCGGTATTTAGCACCTCTTCATTGGCTAAGACTGTTCCCAACTCGGGACAATACCAAACCGGAGCTTCGGAAACATAAGCAAGCCCCTTGTTATAAAGCTGCATGAAGATCCACTGGGTCCAGCGGAAATAATCCGGATCCGTGGTATCAATTTCACGAGACCAATCGTAGGAAAACCCCAGTGATTTGATCTGACGGCGAAAGGTATCGATGTTTTGCTCAGTGGTGATTTTCGGATGCGTGCCTGTCTTAATTGCATACTGCTCGGCCGGCAATCCAAACGCATCCCAACCCATTGGATGAAGAACGTTAAAGCCTCGCATCCTTTTATACCGGGCGAGAATATCGGTAGCCGTGTATCCCTCGGGGTGTCCCACGTGCAACCCGGCTCCCGAGGGGTAGGGGAACATATCCAATATATAATACTTGGGTTTTTCACTGCCAGCTTCGCCTGGATTTGCAGCTCGGAAGGTTGCATGTGTGTCCCAATATTCCTGCCATTTCGGCTCGAAATCCGAGAAAGGAAATTGTTTGCGTGGGATTGAAGTGATCGTTTCCATGAGAAAGCCCAGCATTTTGCGAATCTAAAACAAACAGGCAATGCTTATCTCAACTGAGCATGCCGATTCACTGTTTCTATCGGTCAGAACGAATTAAGTTTGGCGTCGGTGCCATTCAAAGCTATCAAACGGATAATGGAGCCTCAAAAATCGTTGGTCATCGCAACAGGAAATCCGGGAAAAGCCAAAGAGTTTGCCGAGATGTTGGGACAGCAATGGCAAATTCGGACGTTGAAAGACTTTCCCGAGATTTCCGATGTGATCGAAGATGGAGATTCTTTTGAAACTAATGCGTGTAAGAAAGCTCGAGAAATCAGCGAACAAGTAGAAGGGTGGGTGCTTGCCGACGACTCCGGGCTCGAGGTCGATTATCTCGATGGCGCACCTGGAATCTACTCGGCCCGTTATGCAGGTCCGGAAAAAGATGACGAAGCCAACAACCAAAAACTTCTCAAAGAACTCGACGGTGTTCCTGACAAGCAGCGCGGTGCGCAGTTCCATTGCGTCCTTGCGATCGCCAAATCAGGTGAGGTTCTAAAAACCTTCAGCGGCATCATTCGGGGTAAGATTCTAACCGAATACCATGGGAGCAATGGCTTTGGTTACGATCCCTTGTTTCTACCCGATGGGTACCGTGTTACAACGGCTGAAATGGCTCCACATGAAAAACACAACATTAGCCACCGAGGCCTAGCAAGTAAACAAGCTTCCTCATTCCTTAAAGACGCTTGTTTATGAAGCGTAGCCAGAAAAAAACTCTAGCCTAAATTTGAGCCCTGTTCGGATAAGGGTGGAAAGAAAAGGTGGAGAACGTATCTACCGCTTTCTAAGAGAGCATTTATAATAAATAGATTTTGTCTGCATTTGCAGCTAGAATCTATTTAAATTGATATAATTCGTTTTCCATTAGTATTTTATGAATATATTATAGAGTTCTAAAGCTACTCCAAACACTAGATATCATATCAGTTTCTTAATTTTATTAAATATGTTAAGTAAATTCTAGTCGACAACGAACAAAAAAATCCTATTACAAAGAAAATACAGAATTTTAT
>JBCCKK010000047.1:0-14685 GCA_039027395.1 Verrucomicrobiota bacterium
CTGCTTCGTTTAAAGACTGGGACACCGCAGATTTAGCCATCCAGCTAGCCCGAAAAGTTACTCCAGGAGAAAATATTGATGGAAGTAGGGCATTTCAGAGTATTGCAAAAATAGCGCCGCACCTAGCTATTCGTTTACGAGAGTATTGGATTCGTTTCACCCGCCCGAGCACAAGAACCCACTAATGCCAGCACTGCCATTAGTCTCGATCATTATTCCTTGTTTCAACGGCGAACGCTGGCTCAAGCAAGCCGTAGAATCTGCAGTAAACCAACAAGGTATCACATGCGAAGTTTTCATCGTTGATGACTGCTCCACTGACAACAGCTCCACTCTCGCCAAATCTCTTGCTTCAAAAAACGTTCAAGTCATCCAACAGCCCAACAATCAAGGAGCCTCCGCTGCTCGCAACGAAGGGTTGAACCGAGCCCAAGGCGAATTCATTCAGTATTTGGATGCAGATGATTTTCTAAGTTTAGATAAAATTGAAGCTCAACTCAAAACCCTTTCAGATTCAGACGGAGCCTTATTGGTAACCTGCCCTATCATATTTTTTAAGGATGGATCTGATCCCAAGACGGGGCAATACGATGCTTCTCTACCTCATGCGGGAGACCATGATGACCCTTTGGATTTTCTACTACGGTTGTATGGAGTTGATGCTCCCGGATCTATGATTCAAACAAGTCAATGGCTTATTCCTCGAGATGTCGCTTCTCGGGCAGGCCCTTGGGATACAGCGCTTACTCTTGATGATGATGGCGAGTATTTTGCGCGTATCGTTTTAGCCTCGCAAGGGGTTCGCTATTCACCTGAAGGACGCGTTTATTACAGAAAACACGAACAACAAAATAGTTTAAGTGGATCGTGGCGACACAAGCACTCATTCATGGCAAGTGGACTTTTAGCTATGGACAAGAAACTGAAGCACCTCAAAGCACATTCACCAGGAGACTCTCGAATTGACCGGGCTCTCACCCAAAGTTATCTCGAGTGGGGACTCACTGCGTATCCAAGATACCCGGACCTTTCCAAACGAGCTCTCTCTACAGCAGAAAAGTTAAACAAAGCCCCACTTCGACCAAAATTATCAACCCATAAAGCGCAAACACTACAACGTTTTCTGGGTTGGCGACTCGCGCGTCGCCTTCAATATTGGTATTCCAACGTGTAAGCGATGATCGCTCTCCTTTCCTCAACACTTAGCCCTCCCGACACTCCCCTTTACGGGGGAAATCGAAAGTCCCTTTCAGATCAAGAACGTCTCGTACAAACCCAAGAAAGTATAGATAGCCTTAGAAAATTAGGGTTTAGCGAGATTTTCATTGCTGACAATTCCCCAAAGCAACTCCCTTCTGAAACGATCACAGCCCTATCGACTGCCAAACTATTGTCGATTCCCCAGTATCCATTTCACAATAAAGGCCTCAATGAAGCCTATCTTCTTCTTTCTGCTCTTCCATTTCTTCCAAATGCACTGCCCCTGATTAAGTTATCTGCTCGCTATTCAGTAAACCGAAATCTAATCAACGAGCTTAGCTCTTACGATCTAGCAGCAAAAATAGAAACTCCGTCCCGAGGGCCTGCTCTTATGTCTACCCGGTATTATGCAGTAAAAAACAAAGATGTTCTTGAAAGGCTTCTTTCAGAAGCACTCAGACTTGCCTATCGACTTCCTTTTCAAGTCGTGGGCCCCCGCTCACTATTACAGCAGATCACGAGAATTCTTTTTCCAAAAAAAGACACCTATCCGTATCACGACCCAACCTATTCTTTGGAACACGTGTGTGCACTCGCCCTAGAAAGCTCCGGAATTTCAATAAAGCAATGTAACACCTTGGGAGTTCAGGGAACCGTTGCAGGAGAAACCAGAAACAGAATTAGCGAATAAGCCAACATGCGTATTTTCCTCTGCTGCCAACAAGACCTTCAACTGCATCCTGTTCCATCCTATCGATTTTGGCGGCATTATTTTATCAACGCTTTGACCGAAGCCGGCCACGAAGTTATTGAACCCAAAGAAATTGATTGGGCTGAGGGACTCATGCTCACCAACTCGTCAGAACTTCCCATCTGGCGAGAGCGAAACTGGGAAGAGATGCTCAAGCAAATTCGAACTGAGCACCAGAAACGCCGAATTGATCTATTCTTAAGCTATTTCTATCCCCATCAAATTGAGCCATCTGCTATCGAAGAAATACAGGCTCTCAATATTCCATGCGTTCATTTCTTTTGCGACAACGTTCGAGATTTCCATAAGATCCCAAAAACCTTTCATCCATTTGATCTGCACTGGGTGCCCGAAAAAAAGGCTCTGCAACTTTACGGAAAAGCAAATCTCCCCCACATCCACCTTCCGATGCCTGTTTGGATTGAACCTGTTTTTACCAGTCCTCCAGAGAATGAAATTTATATGAGTGTTTTTATCGGTTCTGCTGATGCGTTGCGTTCGCAGCTATTGGCAGAGGCGCACCATCTTGGAGCCGACTTCACAATCTATGGTCCCGGATGGAACACATCGCCTCCGCAGCAACCTACTTCTTCTCAACACCTCGGAGATAAGTTGATCCAGGCAGCCCACTTCTTGAAAGAGGAAGGCCCCATCTCGTGGTATCGCCGCTATCTTCAATCTCCTCCTGAACCAACACTGAGGCTTCCGGAAGACCGAATTAAGCCTGGATTGGAACATAGTCACTACATCCAACTCACACGCTCAAGCTCCATCGTTATAGGCGTGAATCGATATCCAAGCTTTCGCCACCCATTTCACAAACCTGATACCTATTCGCGACTTCGCGACATCGAAGCTCCTATGCTAGGTGCCTGTTATCTAACCGAATGGACGGAAGGGATCGAAGAATTGTTTGAACCTGACAAAGAAGTCGCTTACTACCGAAATGCTGAAGAACTATCCGAAAAACTGAAAGATCTTCAATCTCGACCTGAGAAGCGAATGCTAATGCGTCAAAATGCTCAAAAACGAGCCCTATCGGAGTACACGATTGCTCGGAGCATCGAACATATAGTCAAGGAGTTATCTCTAAGCTCTTGATGGAAAGCACTTCCACCAATACTAAATCAAAATTTGAAGTCGAAGTGGAAGGAGTTCGCGGATGGGCCGTTCTTATTGTCGCAGCCAGTCATTTAGTCGGAGCACATATTATTGACCCTGGATTTATGCCGGAAGGCATCTTGAGATATCTCCATGGTGGAAACGCTGGAGTTATGTTGTTTTTCTTACTTTCGGGTTATGTAATCGGACTTACGACTCACGAAGATTCAAGCAATCAAGCTCGAATCACTTATCTCAGAAAACGTTGTGTTCGCCTGGTTCCGATTTACGTGATTGTCATGCTCCCTCTGCTTTGGATCGATTCCTCACTTTCCTTAACAGGCGCTCTTGGCAACCTCTTTTTCCTAAGTAATTTCAACACCTATTTGGGTCTGAGTATTCCCCCAATCTCACTCAACACGCCCGTTTGGTCCTTAAACTACGAGATGATCTACTATTTGGTGTTCCTTGTCTGGTGGGGAAAATCGCCTTCGGTGATAGCTCACCTCCTCATAGCAACCGGAATTGCTGTTCTTGGATGGTTCGTTAAAGACTTCCCACAGTTCCTTGCCGGTTGGTGTTGTGGGTGGATCTTTTGGATTTCAGGCTGGTGGCTCTCTAAGCAACCTAAACACTCAACGCCTCCTTCGGATGGTGTCATTCTTTTTGGGCTGCTTTGCCTTCTCGCCACGTTTCACTTTGCCTCCGGCCGACTGCTTGCTGGTTTCCTAAATCTTCCTCAGCAAGGTAACAGTTTTATCCATTTAGCGACCCTGGAGATGCTTCCAGCTTGCTTTCTTATGATTGCCCACGCGGGTCAACGAGTGATTCCATTTCAAAAGATTTTGTTCTGCATCGTACTAGCAATTCCCATGGGGTGTATTGGCGTTTTGGCATTGCAAAATCGGCTAACTGAAAATCTCAATTGGACCTTTGCCTGCATTTTGACACCTCTTGCGATCCTTTTTCTTTTTGTGAAAGGTTGTCGAGCGACACGGTGGATAGCCTGGTTAGGAGGCATTGGCTATGCAGTTTACTTAATTCATTATCCACTACTTTACCTCGTTTCAATTCTCCCAATCCCCTCGGGAACACTTGGATCCTTCTTCTTGCGTTCGGCAATCTGGGCCGTTCTAACGATCGCAATATCGATCATTCTCGAACGACATATGCAACCGGCATTAAGGACCTACTTAAACCGAAATTATAAAACGTGAGCCGAATCTGCCTCTATTTCAAGCACCCTCCTGATGCTGACCGCTGGATTCCCGGAGATCGTTACTTACGACCTCATATTCGCCGACTAATCCGTGGAAAACGAAGACCCAGCGGTTTAGAGCGTGTCTTTCTCAACTTAAAACATTCGCTGGACGTTTTGAATATTCCTTATGAAGAAAACCTCCCGTTTCATAAACTTGACGCCGACGATCGTCCGGTTGTTTTAGGCTTCGGACGATCCTGTCTTGAAGGATACCATCAACCCAACAAGATCGTTGCGGGTATTGGTCTGATGGCTCACCCTTGTCAATGGCCCACGCTGTTGGAGGACTACCCGGTTGTTCGCTATCTACAACACTCCGAATGGGCCGCTGCCATGTATCGCCCACATTTCGGTAGCGCGGTTGACGTATGGCCAGCGGGCATTGATACGGATACTTGGAAACCTAATCCAAAAATTGAATCGAACTTAGACTTACTTATCTATGATAAAGTCCACTGGGAACGAGATAGCATTGGCACAAAACTCCTAAACACGATTTACAACTACCTGGACGATAAGGGGCTATCCCACAAAACAATTCGCTACGGCTTCTACAAACCTTCCGCTTACAAAGAGCTTCTAGGATCCTGTAAGGCCATGATCTACCTAAGTGAACATGAAAGCCAAGGATTCGCCTGCCAACAGGCCTTATCGTGTAATGTTCCAGTCCTAGCCTGGAACCCCGGATATCTGCAAGATCCCGAACGCTTTGAATGGGGAGAGTCTGAAGTTCCAGCTAGCACCGTTCCCTACTGGGATTCTATATGCGGTATGACATTCAAGTCCTCGAAAGATTTAGATGAAACACTACCCAAGTTTTGGAACGCAGTCACAACGAACAAATTTCATCCACGCGACTACATCCTTGATAATTTGACCCTAGCTTCTAGCGGGAACCAGATGCTCAAAATCCTTGATTCGGCATTCGGCTCATGACTAGCTCCCGAAAAAAAATCCTAATTGTTACGAGCGCTCACCTTTGCCGAAATCCAAGAGTGGTTAAGGAAGCCAATGCGCTAGCACTTGCTGGATATAACGTAACGGTCGTTACGAATTCAACACACGCTCCATCTTTGATTCACGACGCTCCTATTCTTGATTCAGCCCATTTTAAGTTGGATTTAGCTCTTAACCTCTTTTCTTCCAATCCATTCCATCGACTGTCCGGACTCTACAGTCGAGCCATTACCCGACTCGCTCGCTTTCTGGTTTCAAAGTTCAAAGCCCCCATAGCGGAAGCCTTAGGCCCCATTCGACAGTTAAATAGAAAAATCCGAGACTCTGACTTTGACCTATGCATCGCTCATACAGAGCTTGGCCTTTTGGCAGCACTCAGTGCACTACCTGATAGAACACGTTTGGCTGTTGATTTTGAGGACTGGTATTCCGAAGATCTACTACCAGAACATCGAAGCTATCTACCAATGAATTTAATCCGGCAAGCCGAATCAACTGCATTAAATCAAGCTACTTTTGTGCTATGTCCTTCTATGGCGATGGCTAAAGCTCTCAATAAAGAATACGGAGGAACTGCTCCAATAGTCATCGAAAACACGTTTCCACTACAAGCGATAAGCACTCCCACTAAATCGACTCAACCAACCTCATTGCTATGGTTTTCTCAAACGATTGGACCAGGAAGAGGTTTAGAATCATTTATTCGTCTATGGAAAGAGATTCCAGGAGATTCAACTTTAACGCTATTAGGTTCCGCCTCTCCAGAATATCGAAACATGCTCGAATGCGAAGCAGAGGAAGCTCGTAACCGGCTCCTATTCCATCCGCTCGTTTCAACCGAAGAATTACCAAACACCATCGCTAACTACGACATAGGGTTAGCGTTGGAAACCAATTCAATTCCAAGCCGAGACCTCACGATAACCAACAAACTTTTTCAATACATGAACGCCGGGCTCGCGGTAATTTGCACTCCAACTCAAGGACAACAAGAAGTTCTCCAACAGATGCCCGAAGCAGGTTGGATTCTCGATTGGAATGACCCTGACACACCAAGTCGCCTCAAGGGTATCTTAGATGATGCAGAATCCATTCATCGAGCGCGTATTGCTGCAAGAACATTGGTCGAAACGACCTACCATTGGGAATCCACTCAGAAAAAGTTACTTCACTGCGTCGAACAATGCTTTGAAACATCTCACCCATGAAACGCTTCATACTCAATCTCGTATCTACCCCATTGTCTCAAATCATTTCGTTCCTCCAGATACCTATCCCCATCTTGTCTGGCGTTGGAAAAGGGCTGCGGTGGATTCCCAGCAGGAGAGGAGTTCATAGTTATTGGTTAGGAACTTACGAGCCCGAGGTTCAAGAAGCTCTTACTCTTTCCCTCGAACCTGGGGATGTCTTCTGGGATATCGGAGCCCAAAGCGGCTTCTTTTCACTACTTGCTTGCCGGATCGTCGGAACCCAAGGACACGTTTGTTCGCTCGATCCAGAACCACTAAATATCGAATGCCAAAACCGCATCTGCCAATCAAATCATTTCACACATTGGGAGTCACTTGAAGGCGCTCTTTGGTCGTCCAAAGATCAAATTCAGCTAGAAAGCCGAGGGCCTTTTACCTCTGTAGTATCCTCAGATACTCAGGCGACCGAATCATCCCGGACAATCTCGGCACTGGATATTCCAAGTTTGTTAGAAATCTGGCCCGCTCCCAAATGCATAAAGTGCGATATTGAAGGGGCTGAAACAGATGTATTTTCCTCTTCGGGAGCAAAATCTCTACCTAAGGACTGTATTCTGATCATCGAGATTCACGGTGATGATAGTCTAAAGACATTAAAGGAGTTTGCGGAGGATACCGGAAGGGTCTGGAAGGACACCCAAGGACATCCTATTTCTCAAGCAAACCCTTGGGGCGTCTACATACTTGCTCCAGATAATCCTCGATAGCATGACACAAAGCCACCCTGTTACCTTACAAATCGGTTTATCACCAACCGATTATCGTATGGCTCCCTTGCTATTGCGACATCAACTCCGTCAGTGGCATAACCAGTTCGATGAGATTTTAATCACGTTAGATTCCCATAAAAGTTCGGGACGATTTTCAGACAACTGGGATCATGGAAAAGATATTATGGTGGCGCTTCTAGACGAGCTTTCTCAGGAACACCCCAAGATTATATGGAGATGGATCGACTACTCTCAAGAGACCGTAGAAGCAATTGCTCAAACCTATTTTGGAATCTCACACATTCCAGCCAAAGACCATCGTGGCGGTCCATTCTACACTTATTTCTTCGGATTAGCACAAGCAACTCATGATTGGGTATTTCATACCGATGCTGACATCTTTTTTGGCGGCGGTTCGCAGACTTGGGTAAAAGAGGCTATACAGTTGATGCAAAATGATCCTTCCATCGTCTTCTCGTCTCCACTACCTGGACCGCCTTCACTATGCGGCGAGTTACGCTCGCAGATAAGCACTCCCTACTCCAATGCAACATCTCTCGCATTTCGTTTTGATGGAATGAGCACGCGACTATTTCTCACTCAGAAATCCAGACTTGTGGATAAGCTTACCCCCTTTGCGTTGCCTTTCCCAGGTTGGAAGCCTTATTTAAAGGCGTTAATAGAGTTTAATCCACGAGCTGAACTACCCGAAATCATTGTGTCACAATCCATGGCAAAACAGTCAGCATTGCGAGTCGATTTTCTAGGAAAGCCTCCAGGAATGTGGTCTCTACATCCTCCATATAGTTCGGAAACAATTTTCAAATGCATTCCTCAGCTCATCGAAGCAATAGAAACAGGATCCCTTCCCCAAGAACAACTTGGCTGCCATGATATCAATGACAGTTTGCTTGATTGGTCCGATGCGAGACAGCAGCTCGCCAGAAAAGTTTGGTGGAAGCGATTATATAACAAACTCATTAAACGTTAGTCTTTTCTTGAAAAAGCTTCTCATAGTCTCTCCTCATTTTCCTCCGATTAACGCCCCCGATCACCAGCGAGTTCGGATGATGCTCCCTTATTTTCAGGAATGCGGCTGGAAACCTACGGTTCTATGTGTGGCCGCTAAGCACATCGAAGCCAACCACGATACAACTCTCCTTGATACGCTACCCGATGACGTATCTATCGAATACGTTGAAGCCCTTCCTGCAATTCGAACCCCTTTCTTCGGTTTTGGAAACCTCTCGATGCGTTCTTCCTCATTCTTAAAGAACGCAGGCAATCGACTTTTAGCTACTGAAACCTTCGAAGCCGTTTTCTTTTCGACAACGCAGGTTGGTGTTTTGAATTTAGGACCCTATTGGAAGGCAAAATGGAATGTGCCGTATTTCATCGACATTCAAGATCCGATCTATAACACCTTTTCGTATCCATCCGGGGCACGACCTCCTGGAGGTCGTTTAAAATACTTCCTAGCCCAAACGCAAGCAAAGCGAATTGAGCGGACAGCTCTTCCCGGTGCAAGCCATATCGTCACAGTGACTCAAGACTATGAAACCGATCTCAAACAACGCCTACCCCAACTCACTCATGTTCCTTTTACTGAAATGCCGTTCCCGTTTTCGAACAGAGACTTTAATCTCGCTGGCACACTTCACCAGAACAAGAGTTCCGTTTCGATAGATTCCTCCGCTCAAAACTTTATTTCAGCTGGCCGTGGAGGAAGCGATCTCACATTCGCTCACAGCGCTTTCTTCAAAGCACTCAATCAACTCGACGTAAAAACGCCCAACAGCGTGAGAAAGATTCAGATCTACTTTCTTGGAACGCGTTATGATCAGAGCCAAGATAAGACAATAGACACCTCCCTACTTTCCCGAGCATTGCAAACACAAGTGCATGAATACACTCAGCGGGTGCCTTATTTAGAAACACTATCCTACCTCAAGCAATCTTCCCTAAATCTTGTTTTTGGTTCAACAGACGAAAGATATTCCGCATCAAAAATAATGCCCGTGTTATCTGCTGGTCAACCGTTCTTAGCTCTCCTCCACAAAAACTCTCGGGCAACAGCACTCCTTAAGCAACTCTGCCCCGAAGGACTGATCAGCTTCGATCAGTTTACAAACCTTGAAAACCTAAGTTCAGACATCTTTACTTGGTTGATTAAATTTTTGAACAGCCAGTTGGAATTCAATAGCTATCGTTCACACTTAGAGCGATTTGAAGCAAAAGAAGCCACTCGCAGTTTTTGTGAACTACTAGATACTACGACTTCATCGTGAATAGAGCCCCCAAACGACGCCCATTTCCAAATAGACGAAAACGTCAGTTCTTACCGATTCAGATGCTCCAGCGGTTTAACTGGAATGTGTTTGAAGATTTTAGTGCATTCCAGACTTATCTAAACATCGCCGTTATTGCCTACGTCGTTCTTATTGTTTGGAACATTGCTTTCGAGGGCAAATTTGTTGAATCCGTATCATCCGCAATTGTCATTGGAAGTGTCTACGTCTCACTTAAGCTTTGGTGCGACCAAAAAGTCACCGGTCTTCCAATCTTTCCTATTTCTGTATTCACCTGTGTTTACACCTTCGGATTACAGTTTCTTATTTTTGACACGTTCACGGACATGAAGGATCGATATTTCGCCGATTCATCCGATATATTTTACTCCTCCATCATCGTTGCAAGTTACATCCTTTCGGGAACTTTGGTTTGGTATCTGTTTTTGAGAAAACCCTCGCCACCGCCCCAAAAGTGCTACCAGATTGTCAGTGGAAGCATGGACACACTGTTCCTCGTTTGCTTTGTTATTACTTCTTTGTTCACAGCAGCAATTGCTACCGAGAAGTTTATCAATCTGGGAAGGTTCTACCCTGTCTTTCGTGCAATCACAGGAACTCTGAGTATTCTCTCGTCATTTGTATTGAGTTACCATATCGGGCAGCGATCACTTCCTAAGTTTAAGTCCACGATCTTCCTTGTCTTTCTTGTGCTACAAATTGTTGCCAACTGTGCGAGCCTTCTTCTCATTGGAGCCCTTACATCAGGCGTCGTAGTGGTCCTCGGTTACACACTGGGCCGACACCGTCTACCTTGGATTGCTCTTCTCATTTGCTTTCCGATTTTCTTTATTCTCCACCAGGGCAAGGCAGAGATGCGGGAAAAGTACTGGCACCAAGAACGTGCAGTTCAAAGCGTTCAGTTTTTAGACTATCCAAAGTTCTTTTTGGAATGGTTCGACTTTGGCATCAAAAACCTGAACCAATCCGAGGAAGAGAAAGAACAACGCGCCGACTTATTAGAACGGACAAGTCTTCTTCAGGTATTACTCACAGCACAACTCATGTCTCCGGAAATTGTCCCCCATTTGAATGGAAAGAGTTACAACTTTTTGCATCTCATGCTGGTTCCTAGATTTCTAAATCCTAACAAATTTTCTTCTCACGAAAGCACAACACGACTCAATATTCATTACCTAATCCAAACCCGTGAAATGACTCTAGCGACTACCATCGGGTGGGGACTACTTAACGAGGCTTATGCCAACTTTGCCATTTGGGGAACAATCCTTGTCGGTGGTATCATGGGGTGGCTCTTCGCTTTAGTGACTCGACTGAGCAGCAACGTCCCCATTCTATCATTCCCAGGACTTCTTGGAATCCTTACGATCAGCTTTGCTTTTCAAAGTGAATATACATCAAGCGCCTTTATTTCCTCGTACTTCCAGGCCTGTGTCGCCCTATTCCTTTTGCGCGTAGCACTTATGAAGTCCTTGCCCAACCCATTCGCAACCCAGGTTGTTGGACGAACAAAGCCCACCCGAAGTGTCATGCGCCGCCGCGCTCAACCATGAAAGTTGCGATCATTACAACCCACCCAATCCAATACTATGCTCCTTGGTTCCGAAACATTACTCAGACTTCCGATATTGACCTCAATGTTTTGTACTTGTGGAACTTTGGAGTAACTCAACAGAAAGATCCTGGATTCAAGACAACGTTTCAATGGGATGTTCCCTTACTCGAAGGTTACCCTTATCACTTTATCGAAAATCAAAGTTCCGATCCCGGAACACATCATTTCTGGGGAATCAACAACCCAGGGCTTGAGTCATTTCTTTTGAACTGGAAAGCAGATGCGCTTCTGATGATTGGCTACAGCTTCTATTCGATGCAGCGCCTTATGGTTAGTCCTGCTTTGCGAAAAATACCATTCTTACTTAGAGGAGATTCTCATCGATTAGTGGCGGCTGGTGGAATCAAACGCTACGTAAAGGATTGTATTACAAGACTATTGTTTCAACGCTTCTCCGCATTCCTTTTCTGCGGAGAAGCCAACCGAAATTACTTTTTAAATCATGGCGCTTGTGAATCCGAACTCTTTTTTTGTCCGCATTCGATAGATTCCAACCAGTTTAATGAGCAAAGCTCATATGAAGCCACCAAGTCATTAAAACGGCAATGGAAGGTCCCGGAGTCTGACATAGTTCTTCTGTTTGTAGGAAAGTTTGAAGAAAAGAAGCAACCGCTAGAACTCATTGAGGCCTTCAATCAAATTTCAACAGACCGAACATCGTTGGTTTTTATTGGAAGTGGTTCTTTGAAAAATGAGATGTTAAAGAAATCCGGAAATAATCCTAAAATTCGGATTTGCGAATTTAGCAACCAATCCGAAATGCCTGATATCTATCGAGCGGCCGACTTGGTAATTCTACCCAGTCTTGGATCTTATGAGACATGGGGATTAGTAATACAAGAGTCACTCTTTTGCGGAACTCCAGTCTTAGTGAGCGATCACGTTGGCTGCTATCAAGATTTAGTAGCGTCAAAGGAACAAGGATGGGTTTTCCAAGCCGGCAACCTTCAATCGCTAAAGGAAACGCTGAACCGAGCTCTTTCTGAATTAAACTCCGAAGGTTCTCGGAAAGTGATTCAAGTCGATTCGATTCGAACAAAATATAGTTACGAACAAGCGACCCATGGTTTGAAAACTGCTTTAGAGAGTATTTCCAGATGACCGAAACCACCGCAAGTTGCCTCCATTTTTGGTCCCCTGACTATTCGAAGACCGGTGGCGTGCAACGGTTCAGCAAAACCCTCATTTGTGAAACCAAGGAAATTTTAGGCGCTGATCGGGTTCGACCCATTCAGTTCCGGCCAAATTTCGGTTTTATTGGCAAACTGATGTTTACCGTTCAATGCTTCCTTCAAATTTTGATATGGCGGCCCGACGTCATCATTATTACGCATCTCCATCTCGCTCGCCTCTATTCAATCCTCAAGCGATTCAAAATAAAATATCGTATCATTCTACACGGAATTGAAGGTTGGAATCTCAAACACTCCAAAGATATTCATGCTCTGACTCACGCGGAAAGAATCTATTGTGTCAGTAATTATACTCGCGAGAAGCTATGCACCCAACTCCCGGACTTGAGAGAAAAGGTGAGTATATTTCCTAATCATATTACTTCTCATTTGGATCAACGAAGACTCGAGAGTTCATCTTCTGTTGCTCATGCAATTACTGGATCTCCAATCATTCTCAGTGTATCTAGGCTTTCCAAATCCGAAGCTTACAAAGGACACAGAGAATTCATTAGTATCCTTCCAAAATTAATCGAAGATTTTCCAAAGCTTCGATATATCATCGTTGGTGAAGGAGATGATCTTCCTGCATTGCGTGAGCTAACAAAATCAAAGAATCTCCAAAAATTCGTTGAGTTTACAGGCTACCTAGATGATATAGCTCTGAATAACATCTACAAAGAAGCCGACTTATTCGCTTTGCCCGGCTATGGGGAAGGATTTGGCATTGTTTACCTCGAAGCCGCTCTTAATGGGCTGCCTTCCTTGGGCTCAATTCACGACGGATCTGGAGATGCCCTGCACAACGGGGAATTAGGTGTCTTGACCGATCCTAAAGACCCTGTTCGCCTGGAGTCGGACACGCGTAGATTGATCGAAGAAGTCCTAGCTAAAAAAGCTCAATGGGATCCAAATCACTTGAGTAAACGGGTTATCGAACTATTCGGGCCAGATGCGTTGCGCAGGCGAACTCTCGAGCTCATTTCTGTATAACAATGTGTGGTATTGCTGGTATTCTGGGTTTTGGTGAGAGAGGCATCGATTTAGTCAAATCAGCCAACAGAATGGCTGCGGCACTTAGCCATCGAGGTCCTGACGCTCAAGCGGTCTTTAGACCTTCTTCAGCCCCAGCCATTTTTGCTCATACTCGACTTTCTATTATCGACCCAGAACCTCGATCAAATCAGCCGTTTACCCGCAGCGATCGCTTCACCATCGTCTTCAATGGAGAGATCTATAACTATCGGGAACTCAGAGAAGAGCTCTTAGCCTCAGGAGAAAAATTCGAGACTCACTCCGACACGGAAGTTCTGGTCGCCTTATATCAGCGACACGGTGTCCGCATGCTAGATCAGATTAGGGGAATGTATGCGCTAGCAATCTGGGACAACACGAAAGGCACGTGTTTGATCGCCAGGGATCCATTCGGGATCAAGCCCTTATTTTATGTGCAGACATCCGAAGGCCTTGTATTTGCTTCAGAAACTGAAGCTCTCTTCGTTTCAAGTCTTTGCGATCGCAAACTGTCAGCGAAAGGAGTTGCCACATTTCTTCGGTGGGGCTCCTGTCAGCCTAATGCCAGTATTATAGAGGGAGTTCAAACGCTTCTTCCTGGCCAGGCGTTCACTTGGTTTGACTCAGATAAGAGTATCAAATACGAAGCCCTGCAGACACCTCGCTGGTCAAAAGAATCTAACGAGAAGTCTAGTTCCATCATCGAATTTCGAAATGCTTGGTTGGAGAGTATTGATCGCCACTTGGTGAGTGACGTTCCAATAAGCCTCTTCTTAAGCGCCGGTATCGATTCAGCGGTAATCCTGGCAGGTGCACATATTTTGAAGAAAGATCTTCGGCCTCTCACTTTAGGAACGCCAGGCGCACCTCTAGATGAAACGTCTAATGCAAGAGAACTCGCAGAACACTTTAACTTCGATCATCAAAGCTTTCCATTTCCTGCAGAACAGCTCCTCGAGGATTTATTCGAGCAGTTTTTAGAGGCACAAGACTTACCTGGAATTGATGGTTTTAATACATTTTGTATTTCTCACTACACGAAACAACTTGGTTTTAAGGTCGCCTTGTCAGGAATCGGAGGTGACGAATGGTTTGGAGGATATCCGGGTTTCCGCAGAGCACCCAAGTTAATGAAGTTACACAACTGCTTATCATCTATTCCCTTTAAGCACGTCCTTAATCGTTTTGCTTTAGATCACACCTCCAATTCTAAAATTCAACGCACTTTGGAGTTTCTAGAGAACCTGGGCTCCTTTGGAGAGGGCGACGCGACCACTCGCTCACTTTTCTCTTGTAAGAGGATCATGATTCTTTTGCAGCGCCTCGGCTTCTTCAAAGCCGAGGC
>JBCCKK010000048.1:0-14679 GCA_039027395.1 Verrucomicrobiota bacterium
AGCAAAGTCGACGATATGGACGCCTACGTCTCCCAATACGCCTTTGCTGCCGTGTTTAGAAGATTGACGCCATAACCATGCGGGAGTTTTTCTCCAATCACCCCAGATGTTGCTACTGATCCAACTTTTATAATAACGTGCTTCAAAATGAACAATCCGTCCCAGCTGACCGGATGTAATCATTTTGTGAGCTCGTTGCAGAGCGGCTGAGCGTCGATAAGAAAACTGGACCATGTTGATGATGCCGGCGCGTTTGGCCGCGCGGGTCATTTTAGTGGCATCAGAAGCATTTTCAGCAAGTGGCTTCTCGCAAAGAATATGTTTCTTTTTAGCGATTGCCTTAAGTGAGATGGGCGCATGGAAGGGATCGGGAGTTACATTCGTAACGGCATCCATTTTGGGATGATTCAAGAACTTGTCCACATCGGTGTAGGCGGATGCGATTTTGTGTTCTTTGCAGAAGTCACTAACGCGGTTTTCATCAATATCACAAGCAGCAACAAGTTTTACATTTTTGAGTTTTCGAAAGGCCTTTGCTTGGGCATTTGCCATGCCTCCTGTTCCAATAATTCCTAAGTGAACCATAAGCAGCCGAACATGGTGCCGAACGGAAACGATGTAAATCTTTAATTATTCCAACACGTTAAAACGCCTGCAGCGAAGTGTCTGTGGAAGAATTGGCGGGAGGAAAGAATTTGGCCGATGGCTACCCAAGATTCGTACTTAGGAAGCTGTATATGGTCGAAAATTGCTTGGCAAATCTATCGAGAAACTAATGATTTTGGAAAGTTCTATTGAGGTTGGACTGGTTGAGGCTAAATAAGAAGTACTCTGAGTTATTGGAGTTTAGTTAGCTTTCAGGCTGGCCTAATTTTTTAAATCAGTTCATAAATCGGATGTGATCCCGGAAGAGAAAGTCAAACTGCGCACGGAATTACAAAATAGTTTGCGGACGTTTAGCGTGGCTTCTCGGCATCAGGCTTCTTCAAAAATTCAACATCATTTGTATCGTTCCGATTTGTGGAAACAGAACCGAGTCATTCTCTTATTTTCCGCTTTGCCGGGTGAACCTAGGACTGTGGAGATTTTGCGAGAAGCAATCTCACAGGAAAAGGTGTGCGCTTATCCTAAAGTGCAGCCGTTAAAGGGTGAGATGAAGTTGTATCAGGTTAAATCGGTGGAGCGATTGGTTCGGGGGAGTTTTGGAATCTTAGAGCCAGACACAGCAAACTGCGACCCCCTTGAGTTTCGTGATATTCAAATGGCTTTGATCCCTGGATTGGGATATGACCGAACAGGGAATCGGCTGGGGCGTGGGTATGCTTATTATGATCGCTTTTTAAGTAAGGAAGAATTTTCTGGAGCGACTATTGGATGTCACTTTCGATGTCAGTTGGTCGATAAAATTCCCGTCGAGGCTCATGATAAGTCCGTAGACTATCTGCTCAACGAAACCGGTTTTAGTCCAGTAGATACGGAGTCCTTGCGCTCTTAGCTGCTCTTGCTAAATCGTCTGATCGGTTTTATATTATAGATTGGCATTGGAACTGCTGATTTTAAAGTATGATTGTGCACGCAAGTTGCCGTGACCGTCTAACCCCAGAAGACTTTCAGTTTGTCATAGAAAGCCTCTCTCGGGACCGGGAAGACCGGCTATCGCTCAAGGAGTTGCTCATCGATGAAGAGCACCGGGATAGTATCCTTGATTTAGATCCTGTCTATCAATCACTGATGGAAAGTCCCGATTTTATCCGAGTTTCTCCCCATCTTTATTTTTACGTGCTGACGCGTCGAGCCTTAAAGCAGAGTGACATTGATGATCGCATTCTTGCGGACTATATCGCTTCATTGCTTGTGGCTTTTACCCGTCGAGCGGGGCGTCGAGTCCCGGGATCCCAACTCTGGCCCTACTTGTCAGACCTCTTAATTCAAATGTCGAAGGTGGGGCCTAGCGAACGGTTTCTACTAAGGGCTCAGGTTGCTGACACAACATTGTTTCTTAGTGGTATTTTTGCTCAGCGTGTTCAGGCGGTTTGCGAACGCCGAGGAGGCCCTAATTTGTCGTTCTATGAGCAAATGGGGCAAAGTAACTACTATTACGCATCCCGAGATAAACGGGCTGAAGAGGGGTCCCTCAACGAGACTTTCGAGAAGCTTTCTTACTATTTTAAAGAAGTTCGGTTAGCTCTCAATAGTATGTCGGAGGGATGTCTTCATATGAGTGCAGAAGACCAGTGGGCTGGTTCTATTATCAATGACTTTTCTAGCTGAATGTCAGGGAGTCCTGGAGAAAATATATCGCCCTGCTGGGGTGAATCTGGAGCGATGTGTTATTGGACCTAACCGGTTTTCTGATCTAGTGAGAGACTCGGGTATTGATCCGAATCAGTTCTCCGGACGGGCGTTTACGTTTCTCAGGCCCGATCGTCGCCAGTTGCGAATGGCGCTCTATTATGATCCTGAAATCATTAAAGTTCTTGAGCACGAAGACCCGCGTCTTTCTATTAGCCATCGTAATGTTGCAGAGTTAATCGATTTCACTGAGGAAATTACGCATGGTGTTCATTCGGCCTTGGCATTTAGTGATGGAGTGAGAGCTTTTGAAGCCGAATCGTTTGCTTGTGCATTGGAGATCCAAGCGAAAGTGGACGTTTATCTCATGATTCTACGAGCGCTCAAGGCTCTTGTGGGTGATGAATTAGGCGAAGATGCGGTGCAATGGCTAAAAGCGCAGGTTCTGGACGGATATGGATATTCGGAAATGCCATTTATACTAGCGCGTCGCTATCGAATGGCTGTTGAGATTGCGGGTAGATTTATTGAGGCGCTATTCCAGCTGGAGGCGAAGCAGCGATTGGAATGGCTGCGCAAGTTTCGCCAGGGGGGCGTTTGGTGGAAATGGAAAACGATGCGCTCTTTGGAGAAAACGGTTATTAAAAATCAGCCATCTTCAGGATTTTTTCTCCGATCCTGCGCCAAATAAGTCGATTTGGTCCTCTTCTTCAGTGATATCGCTAGGTTCGTGTCGAATCGAGACCTCGGTTACACCGGGGAAGTGCTTTCTCAAGGATTTGCTGACGTCCGTTTCAATATCAAACACTTCTCGAGCTGTGAGCTCCTTATCGATTCGGATATGCAAATCGAGATGAATATCGTTTTGCATGCCGTGAGAACGAATAGCGTGGGCATTTTGGACACTCGGATGAGTTTCTGCAATTTTCTGAACATCAGTGGGATTCAGTCGATTCGCCTCGGCTACGGTTGCGATGCTCTCGTGAATGATACTATAAGCAGCTGCTCCAATAAAAAGAACGATCGCAATAGCTGCGATCGGATCCAATATATAGAGCCCAAACTTCGCAGAAAACATGCCCATGAGCGCGGCTAGTGTGGTGAAAAAATCGGATCGGGCATGCATAGCATCGGCAATTAGCAAAGGGCTGTTAAGTTCCTCTCCCTTAGACTTTTCGTACTGAGAAAGAGAAAATGTGACTCCGAGCGTGCCTATTAAGAATAACACGGCCCACCAAGAGAAAACCGGGGTTGCGACTGGGTAACGCAACCGATCGACAGCACTCCCGAGAAGCTCCCAACAAGTCAAAAGCAAGAGCCCTGCTAAGGCAAAGGTAGCAAGAACTTCAAACTTTCTATGTCCATAGGGGTGCTCCTTATCAGCCGGACGGGCAGCGACAATGATAGCTAGTAGAGCGACAACACTAGATGCTCCATCGAGAACTGAATGCAAACCATCGGACAGGATGCTCAGGCTACCCACATGCCAACCAAGACCTAGTTTGCCACCAGCCAATATCACCTGAACGATCAGCACTTTGATCAAGACATGTTGAATCGACTGATATCGGGCCTGCATTCTATCCTTATTAATGGGCAGCAGAATCCGTTCTGTACAGACAAATTTTACCCTGGATTAGAGCCAAAACCGTAAACCGAAAGGAATCTCCTTGGCGCTTGATCTTGTAACAACCTTGTTTAAACTCTCGAATCTGTGGCTAGTACAAGTAAAGCACGAGATTTGATCTATACGACGAACTTCGTTGAAAGTTCAATGTCCGTCGGGGATGTACAGTCGTGGTTTCAGTCTCAGCTTTCTGCGGTCAGTATTGGTGTGGTGGGAGGAGGGCGTTACGGTTTGATTACACGCCGGCATCTCAATCAGACGATTGTTTCTGCGGCCAACACAAAAGATATCCTGAAGAAATCCATCACTGAAATTATGGTAGCCGAGCCTCTCGTCGTTGATGCAGAGGATGAGCTAGATGCAGTGGTTAGTCGGCTTTGCCGAGAAAAACAGGAAGACGAGGAGTTTTTTAACGATATAGTTGTTCTGGAAAGTGGAACGTTTATGGGGTTGATTTCCGTTCGTGAGGTGTTGACCAACCATATCGAAAATATCAGTCACATGCTAACAGCGACCCAGGCGCAGAAACAGGCGCTTTCGAACAAAAATAAGCAACTCTTCGATAACAATTTCAAATCGGGCTTCATGGGAAGCCAATATCGGATGCTTTTCGAAGAAGCATATATTCCGATGATCTTTTTTGACGAGCAAGGAAAGCTGAGTGCATTTAATCGACGCTTCATGGAGTTGGTAGGAATTCCTCGCCATCAGTTAGAGTCGGAAACGTTGTTTGGTCATATCTTTGATGCGACTTTCAAAAAGGTTGTTAGTTTGGCGCAATCTCAAAAAGAAGCTGGTGAAGCAATGACGGGGGTGATGCGGGAAGTTACGATCAAACTTTCTGGGGGAAGCACTGCTACGGTTACCGTCTATTTTGAGATGTCTCCGGACAACAAGCGACTCATAGCCAACATCCTTAGTGCTACGGATCCCGAGGAACCCGCGGTATCTGATGTCCAAAATATCTATGATGATCCGGTTGCTGGAGGAACCCCAGGCAAAATTACTCAGGCGATCAATACGAAGTTGGTGAATGAGCAAGCAATGGGATTGGCCCGATCGGTCGCAACCAACTTAATTGACCGAGAGCAATCGGTCGATCGCCTCATGAAGAAGCTAGAGCAGATCATTGGCGTAGCTGAGCAGATTGAAAGTCAAGGGCAGAGCCCAGGTGCCTCTCGTGATCTAGTCGGAAATCTTGCCGACTTCTCCATGATCGACTTGTGTCAGATTATTTCTCAAGGAGGAAAAACCGGATGTTTGGTTGTTGAGAACCCGGATACGGGTCATGTGGGAAAGATCTATTTTATCGATGGTCAAATTATCCATGCATTTACCAATGAGGGACATCATGCGATCGATGCACTCCCGGTGCTTCTTTCATTGAGAGATGGCCATTTTGCATTTCATTTGGGTGAACAGCCTGAGGAAGCGACGATTAGTGGAGATACGATGGGCCTCTTAATGGAGGCTTGTCAGAATATTGATGAAAACCACTAAGTCTCGTTCTCCGAAAGCGTCCACCGCTCTTGTGGGAATTATCATGGGGAGTCAGTCGGATTGGCCGACCATGGGGCACGCGTCCGAAACGCTGAAGTTGCTGAAAGTTCCTCATGAGTCGCAAGTTGTAAGTGCGCATCGAACCCCTGAACGATTATACGATTATGCTCGTCTCGCTGAAAGTCGTGGATTGCACTGCATTATCGCAGGGGCAGGAGGTGCTGCCCATCTTCCAGGCATGACGGCATCTATGACCAATCTTCCTGTTCTGGGAGTTCCTGTAGAGTCTAAAGCTTTGAAGGGAATGGATTCTCTCCTGTCGATTGTTCAAATGCCAGGAGGTATTCCGGTTGCCACATTTGCTATCGGTAAAGCGGGTGCAATCAACGCGGCTCTCTTTGCGGTATCTATTTTGGCTCGCAGCGATGGAGCCTTAGCTAAGCGGTATGAACAGTTTCGCAACAAGCAAACACAAACGGTTTTGAAATCCAAATTGCCTAAGACATTGAGCAAATGATTTTGCCGGGAGCGACGATAGGCTGCCTAGGAGGTGGTCAGCTGGGGAGAATGTTGGGATCTGAGGCTCGGCGAATGGGTTATGGATTTCACGTATATGAGCCTTCTGCAGGCTGTCCCGCAGGTCATATTGCAGGACGTGAATTTAATGCTCCTTACGAAGATCTCGACGCCTTGGAAAAGTTCGCCAAGTCGGTCGACGTCATCACCTTTGAGTTTGAAAATATTCCAACGGATGTTTTGCAAGAACTTGTTCGTTGGCGCCCCGTATATCCCAATTGGCAGGCGTTGTCTATTTGCCAGAACCGTGAGCGAGAAAAAACGTTTCTTCGAGATCAGGGAATCCCTCTTGCTCCGTTCGCCATTATCGATTCACTGGAGACTCTAAAGCGAGAATGGGAAACGATGAACAGTGCTGCTGTTTTGAAGACGGCTGATTTTGGCTATGATGGAAAAGGGCAGGTCAAACTGAATTTAGGAGATTCCGCTAAGGATGCTTGGAACTCGTTCGACCAGAAAAAAGCTGTTTTGGAGCAATGGATCGAATTTGATTTAGAGTGTTCGGTTATTTGTGCGCGAAGCCGAAAAGGAGAGATTCGGACCTTTCCTGTAGCTGAAAATATTCACACGGATCACATTTTGGATCTTTCGATTGTTCCAGCCCGTCTATCAGAAATACAGAAACAAGAAGCGAGGGAAATTGCTGCCACGATCGCTGAAAAGTTGGACGTCGTAGGTTTATTGGCAGTCGAGTTGTTTCTGACCCGGTCAGGAAAGTTGATTGTGAACGAATTGGCCCCACGCACCCACAACTCAGGCCACTACACGCTAGATGCATGTCCAACAAGCCAGTTTGAGCAGCAGCTCAGGATGATTTGCGGGCTTCCGATGGGAGATGTGGCTCTGAGGTCCTCGGTGGTGATGGTCAATGTGTTGGGGGATGTTTGGAAGGAAACAACACCACCTGCATGGGAGCATCTTCTGAAGCAGCCGGGTGTCCGGTTGCACCTTTACGGGAAGGACAAAGCGGTTCCGGGAAGAAAGATGGGCCATTTCTGCGTTCTCCAAGATGACCTAGAGACTGCTATTAAAACGGCAGAGCATCTTAAATCCGTCTTGAAGTCTTTTTAGTTTAGCGGATTTAAATCTTTCCGGCTCTGAATAAATCCGATGGAATGGAAGTCAGAACACAAACAGGTTGGGGTAACTAAAACGAGCACTTAGGTAGATTTAAGGGAGAATTCCAATGAACTGGAAACAAAGTATCGGGTTGGGGGTAATCTGTTGCCTCCTTACATCGTGTTTGGAAACAAAAGATCATTATATCATTAATCCGGACGGCTCTGGAAAAGTGAAACACCAAGCTTTGTTTCAACAAGTGACCATTAATCTATCCGGAGAAAAAAGGGATCCTGAGAAAGACTCTCGAAAAGCAGTGATGGCTTTGCTGAAAGATTCAAAAGGGGTGGAAGCTTGGTCTGATGTTACTTACAAGATTCAGCCTGACGGAAGGGTTCTGTTTAATGGTACAGCTTACTTTAGAGATGTTTCTAAATTGACGTTTAAGCATGGAGGCACTTCGTTCAATTTGTTGGATCCCAGATTTGAGTCCGGAATACTAACGCTCGATTGGGAGAAAGAAGGTGAAGACACCTCGGAATCCAACGAGCCGTTATCCATTGGTGAAGAAGACCTCGCAGCAGAACGGGCAAAGTATCAACAGATGAAGCCAATGATGGCGGCGATGTTGGGCACTCTAAAAGTCGAAAAGACGTTTACACTGCCTGGGCCAGTTGCCGAAGTTAGCAATATGGAAAAGTCAGGTCCGCAAGAAGTGAGGGTGGCGATCCAGGGTTCAGAAATCTTGAGTGTTTTGGATACGTATATTCAGCAGGGCGAATGGCTGAAACAGCAGCTTGAACAGGGACGTGATTGGCAAAAAGACTTTAAGCCAGATGATTCTCTTAATGAGCAATTGCTTGGTTCCGCAGGTCCAGTCCAGGCCAGGGTAGGAGAGGGAGCTCAGGTAGCGGTATTCGACTATGATAAAGAGGTTGCAGCAGCTGAAGCGGCGTACGGGTCAATGTTAACGGGCCTTGGGTTAGACGTTGGATCTTCGGTTGCTGCGCTTAAGCCACCCGCAGAAGGGCAGGGATTTAAAAAGATCTACGTAGGCGGTGCGAGATTAGTGAAAGACTTAGGTCGAGACGACGTTCGTCCGTTTAACTGGATGCCAGGATTTACCTTGAGTCTTGTAGGTGAATTTGACGGTGCCGTTTTGGATGTGGATGAAGCAGAAGTGACGGAAGCTTCCGCTGTTGGGGGTGGAAGCTTGCTCCCTGAGAGTTCTTTTGATCGGCGAATTCACCACCCCTCGCTTTCAGATGACGGAAGTGTCGTTGTATTTGAAGTGAAGATGAAATCTCCGAAAGAAGGTCAAACAGGGATCTCAAGAGTCGGAGGAGCAATGCAGTATTATACGGCCCAAGGAACTCGGGAACAGGATCTGAAAATGGCTTCCCTAAAAGAGACGGCAAAAGGAGAGGTTCTGGATGCCGTAATCAAGAGCCGAGAGAAACGCCAATGGGGAGATTCTACAAGGTATCAATTAAGCCTCTTTCTAGAGATTCCACGAAGCTATATCAAAGAAGTTCATTTTTTTGACTCCACTGGAAAAAGGTTGGACGGGATAAAGAAAAATGGCCACTCAGCTTCTGGAGATTCTGTGACGTTTACATTCTCCTCAGATTCGGAAATTCCAGAAGAGGGGAATATCAAAGTGATTCTCCATGATCAGATCAAGAAATTCAAAATACCTTTTGAGGTTTCAAATATTGACTGGTTGGGGAATCCATTGCCCTAAGAAGTCTTAAGCTCGCTGCAGACGGAATGCTCCCAAGCCAGCAAAGCTCTTTTCCGAGTTGATCCCCAACGATAGTTTCCGATCACTCCTGTCTCACGAATCACTCGGTGGCATGGAATAATATAGGCTAACGAATTGGCTCCAATGGCGGTTCCAACTGCTCTTGCAGCAGCGGGAGCTTTGATATCCTTGGCTAGTTGTCCATAGGACTTACAGCTTCCAAAAGGGATTTCTACCAGAGCGCGCCAAACGCGTATTTGAAAATCCGATCCTCGAACCCAGGCTCGAATCGAAATGTCCTTGGATTTTGGAATGAAGATCATTGAAGCAAGATCTGCGGCTTTTGAATTAGACAAAGAGCGAGAGGCATTAGGCCACTCGGTTTGCAAGATTTTTCCGGCTTGTTTGGATGTGATTTGGTCATGAAATGAAAGATGACAGATTCCTCGATCGGACTCAGCAATCAAGCAGTCTCCCAGTGGTGAAGGCGCAATTCCGTAGTGAATGGTAACCCCTAGGCCTCCATCTTTAATCTCTCCTGGCGATGCGGCTTCAATACGAACACACAGATCGTGGAGGCGGCTGGGACCTGAAAGACCGCTTTCGAGGGCGGCATCCAAAACGCTGGTACCGTCAAGGAGCTGCTTTCGTGCCGCGCGAAACGTTAGAAATTGAACAAAATTTTTAGGCGTGATTCCGACCCACTTCGAGAAAAGACGATGAAAGTGATGAGGGCTAATTCCCGCCTCTTCCGCGATTTTACGAAGAGATGGTTGAGTCGCATGGTTTGCATCAAGGTAGGCGATGACACTAGCGATTCTTTGGTAATCATTCATTTGTCGAGTGTCTCACAAGGAGTGCATTGAGCGACACCCGTTTCTTGCTTTTTACGCGAGAGAAGCGCCCAACTAAAAAGCTGGGCGTATAGATTTCTCGCGATCGGCTAGTTCGACTACCGTGCAATGATCTTCCACTTAGAATCGTTGCCATTTGGGGTTCTTACTTGATACGCCGACTCGATCAGCTGCGTCGTAGTCGAGATGACGTCCAATATTGGCTCGGTTGTGTCTCCTTAAAGGTATGATGGGGGTTCAGTCGCGTTAGGGGCAGCGCTAGTCGACCTCCTGGTGGCGCAGGTGCATCGCAATGAGCGAGGTGTTCCAGAAAATCCTAAGACGATTATGGTCGAAGGACGCTGGCACGGCTAAACGCTAAACCACTGATATAGAAATAAATAAACTAGCACTCCCGTTACTGAGACATACATCCAAACTGGATACGCCCAACGTGCTACTTTTCTGTGAGTTTCGAATTTTTGTCGGATTGCTAAGGTCAATGCCCAGATAATAAGGGGTAAGTTTACAATAGCTAGAATCGTATGAGAGATTAAGATTACAAAGTAGATGAGGCGGATTTGCCCTTCTCCCTGAAACCTTGTCGGGCCTACCGTGAATTTGTGGGTGAGGTAGCCGATAAGGAATAAAGCAGACGTGCTGAAAGCAGCGATCATGAATTTTCTGTGAACATCTCGTCGATCCATCTTAATCGCTACGAAACCGGCAATTAGAAGAAGGGTCGTGAACGAATTGAGGCAGGCGTTGACGAGAGGTAGGTCTGTGAATTGCATGAACGTTTTATTTCAACAAATCTTTGACCTTGGAGATGACCTGTTGGGTACCGACGTTTGTGACGCCATTATAGGCAGCGACTAGAGTGCCATTTTGGTCAATCACTGAAATACGAGTTCCATGGATGATCGGACCGGCATCCTTAGCTGTTTCAGGATCGGTTTCCAAGACCGCGGAATAAAAGTCATTCATCGATAATTGATGGATTTTTTCTTTAGCGCCGGTGAGAAAACGCCATTGTGGGTAGGTTGCCTGGTGCCCTTCCGCATAAGCGGTGAGAACCTCGGGTGAATCGTATTCGGGATCTAGGCTAAACGAAACAAGGACAACGTTTGGATTATCGAGAAATGCCTGGTGAATGACCGACATATTTTGGGAGATTACTGGGCAAGGACCGGGGCAGCGCGTGAAAATAAAACTAGCTACCCAAACCTTACCATCGAGTTTAGACCGATCGAAGAGGTGGCCAGCTTGATCTGTAAAAGAAAAACTGGGAATCGGGTTGTTCAGCGTCTCGGCTGTCGGTGTTTGTTGATTAGACGGCTGTCTTAACATTGACAAGCCGTAGAAGACATTAATTCCTACGAGTGCTAATCCTCCGATGATAAACAATGGGATGATCCAGCGAGGTCTTGAAGGTTTTGATGATGGCAATGGTTCAGTCATAAATCGGGCGAAAATAGATCTAGCACGGATTGGCGCTTGATCAACCGTGGCTTAACCATTTAATTAGAACTCCTTGAAAATTATAGCTCGCTATATCCAGCAACTACCTCCGAATACGCGGTCGATCATTTTGACGTGTGTTTTCGGGCTAAGTGCCGGGATGATCGGTGTGTTATTTCACCTAGTAATTGGATTTGTCTTTGACCATGGAATTTCCGCTCTATCGGAAATGGATCCGAAGGTGTTTGTGGTTAGTTCGTTCTTGGTAATCATGGGGACTTCCCTTGTGTCTGGAATTCTATTACACGGGGTTTGCAGGGAAGCTGCTGGGAGCGGGATTCCGCAAGTAAAGCTTGCGTTTTGGAAAGACTTCGGGGTGATCCCTCTACGGGTGGTTTGGGTAAAATTTATTGCTGGGGTGCTTTCGGTAGGTGGTGGTGCAAGTTTGGGTAGAGAGGGTCCATCGGTCCAGCTAGGGGCCGGGTTGGCTTCGAAGATCGCTTCGGTCTTAGGTGTGGCTAAGCAAAATCGCCGAATGGCAGCAGCGGCTGGGGCCGCAGCTGGATTAGCTGCCGCTTTTAATACTCCCTTGGCGGCAATGACTTTTGTGTTGGAAGAGGTTGTTGAGGACTTAAATAGCCGAATTCTAGGAAGCATGATTTTCGCCTCGGTAATTGGGGCTCTGGTCGTGCGAATGATGATTGGGGATCATCCTGCATTCAAGCTTCCCGAGATTTCGGAAGCCCGATGGCAGGTCTATGCATTAACACCCGTAGTTGCCGCTTTAGCTGCCTTAGTCGGCGTGTTATTTCAGAAATGTGCTTTAGGTATCCGCAAACGTGCTAATGCCCAAAATCGGGTTCCTCATTGGCTGATGCCTAGCTGTGGTGCTTTGGTGACCTGGGTTCTTGGTATTGCGCTATTTTTGAATTTTGGGCGTCTTGGTGTTTTTGGTATGGGTTACGCGGACCTAGCGGCAGCTATTGCTAATAATCTCGAGTGGAAAATTGCCGGCCTACTATTAATGGCTAAATTAATTGCTACAGCGTTTAGTTACGGGTGCGGAGGGTGTGGGGGTATTTTTGCGCCTACTCTATTCTTTGGGGCGATGTCGGGTGTATTCTTTATTGGCGGCATCAAACATGTTTTCCCAATGACATATGATGAGCATGTCTTACTTACAATTGTTGCCATGAGTGCGTGTCTAGGAGCAGTTGTTCGAGCTCCGGTAACGTCTATCTTAATTGTATTCGAGATGACACATGAATTCGCTTTGATTCCCGGATTGATGCTTGGATCGTTAGTGAGTCAATATATTGGGCGTAAGCTAAACCAAGAGAATTTCTATCAGGCTGTTCTGTCACAGGATGGAGTAAAGCTCCAGCATGTCATGCCGCCGCGAGATCTTCGAAGCTGGCAAAATTACCCGGTATCTGCCATTGCTCGATTTGATCCGGTGGTTGTCGATGACCTTTCTTCGAAAAATCTACAAGTCGTCCTCGATGGTAATACCTGTAATCGGTTTCCGGTTCTGCAAGATGGAAGACTGGCCGGTATTTTGATGAGGGATGAAGCATTGAGAGCGGTCCGTGAAGGCACCCCTCCCAAATTGATTTCTCACACGACTTGTTCGAGAACTCAAACCATCAAAGAAGTGCAGTTACAGCTCATCGAAGCGGAAAGCGGGATGGTGGTCCTGCTTGATCGTGATGATGGTGTTCCTGTGGGACTACTAACTCTGCATGACCTATTGAGGGCCGAGCGTCGTTTAGCAAATCAAGCTGAGTAGGCGCGCTTTCTGTTGTTATGGATACTCTTATTTTGGATCGACCTCAGCGCCTGTGGCGGAGCGTTCTTGGAGGTGGTGGGCTCCTCATTCTTGTTTTCCTGTTTTTTTGGAATCCGGGGCAGTCATTCATTCAGATGAAATCGCCTATGATCCAAGAGGTGTTAGGGATTCCTTGCCCCTTCTGTGGGATGACTCGTTCGAGTCACTGGATTTTGAATGGGGAATGGAGAACTGCAGCATACTACAATTTGATGACGTTTCCCGCGATCATTGCGGGAACCACGGTAAGCATGATGTGGATTTGGGAAGCAGCACGAGGGCGTGCCCATGCGGGTTTTCAAAAGTTGCCGGGAATCCTGACACGATATTGGCCTTGGGTTCTCGCTTTGCTGATCGGATTCTGGGTTATCCATTTGACCATGGCTCTTGCTTTTCCAAAGCCTGAGCTACTCAATCCAAGTGCCCCTCTGTTCCCGGATTTTTTGAGTCGTCCGCAGCTCTGAGATTTCTGAGCTTGACCATATAGAGATATTGCCACAGACCGTTAGTATGTCGGAGTGGTATTACGCGAAGAACAACCAGCAAATGGGGCCGGTTGAGGAAGCGGAACTCAAAAAACTAGTAAGCGAGGGATCGATTCAACCAGCAGATCTCGTTTGGAAAGAAGGGATGGCCGATTGGCAACCCTATTCTCAAGTGTTCGCTGCAGAATCGTCGTCCTCGAAACCTGCACCTCAAACCTCAGTAACGTCAACAGCGGGGGGCGCTGCCACAGCCTCGTCTTCATCGTTTGGTGCACCTCAATCCGGGACTAAAGCCGCAGAAATAGGTTTAAAATATGATTTTGGGGATTATCTCTGTTGGGGGATCGCGATTGCTTTAGTGCCTTGTTTGAGCTTGTTTGGTTACATTGCTCTTATGGTTCTTTTCTTTCTAGAGTTTGTTGAGCTTAAGAAAGCGGTCGAAGCGGGTAACGTTGAGGAAAGTCAGTACTCAAAAACACATCCTGTTCTCTTGCTTCTCGGACTATTTTGTTGCTCGATTGTTTTCTATCCACTTTTCATGCACTGGCGGAATGAGTCCAAACTATTCAAACCGCAGCCTCATGCGGTTTGGTTTGCGATTGTTATTCTTCTGGTCTCGTTTGGGATCTCGTTGTTACTCAACGGGACTTCTGCCTTTGTGGAGGCAATGAACGAAATTCAAGCGCAGTAGACTAGCACAATCCTCCTTCTAGAGTACGTTCTACAATGGTCGAGCGGTGGTATCTCGTTTTGCCGATGTTTTCGGCCTTCTTTTATGCGATTTCTGCGCTTTCTCAAAAACGAGCGATTGATGCTGGAGTCGGACCGTGGCGCATGTCGACTCTTACTATCTGGTCGATGGGTTTGGTCTTTATGCCATTCATTTTTTTTGAAGATTCCTGGGCGCCTCCAGATCCATTTTGGAAGGTGTTGCTTTGTGGTATCCTGTTTCCAGTTGGGCAGGTTTTGACCGTAATTTCGATTACAAAGGGAGACGTATCTGTCGCAACTCCCGTTTTGGGAAGTAAAGTGGTCTTGGTTGTGCTGATTCTTTCGATTTTTACGGATGAGGTAGTCAGTTCGTATATTTGGATTGCCGCTGTCCTAACGACGTTAGGAGTTCTTCTTTTACAGTGGGATCCTAGAGCCGAAAAACGGAAGACTTTGGGTTTTACTGTATTGCTTTCTTTGGGGAGTGCCGTCTGTTTTGCCTGTGCGGATGTCCTCGTTCAACAGGGGTCTTTAGACTCAGGATTTTATCGATTCATTGCCTA
>JBCCKK010000049.1:0-14599 GCA_039027395.1 Verrucomicrobiota bacterium
GAAAAACTGAGTGAAAACAGCACCAAGTTCAGAGTTTATTGCAGCTGAAAATAAGTTAATTAAAGGGATTAAGTTGCAAGTAGTTCATCTGAAGCGATTTGTGAAATTGTGATCTAGATGTTTTTGTGTGCATTGTTGACGCGAGCTACTGTGGCACGAATACATTTAGCTAGCTCTGGTTGATTTTCTTTTATTTTATTAAATGACGGGTAAGAAAGCTGTGTTGCTAACTCAGTAACGCCTATTTTTGATCCTCGCATGATAGCCTGTTCTTCGAGTTCTTGTAATTTTTGAATTTTTCTTAGAACAGGTAATCGTCTTAGTAGACGAAGTTCCTTTTTCGTTTTAGGGAATAGTGAGATATTATGGCGAGTATTAGGAGCCAACACGCCACACTTTGTAAGTGAAGAGTGTGTGGCAGGCTGTATTTTTGTGTCATTTTGTATCTCATCTTTAAAATCTTTTACGCTTGATGCCATAGCATCATCGAGTTGGTTGACATCTGTGTATACCCTTCCCTTAAAGTGTCTCTTAAAGCCCTTTTCTTGCTTTTTTTTAAAGACTCCAGGAACGCTCAATAAGGCGTGATAAAACTTGGGATAGTGTTTTTTGATATCACTTTCAGAAAAAGAGTATTTTGTTCGCATAATTACATTTAAGTATCTTGAGACCTCATATCTCCAGCCACCGAAATCTGATAGGTATTTGAGAACGGATTCCGGAACGTTACCTTTCATGTAATGCTTGAAGAGCAATCGGCCTAGTTCTTTAGAGGACATTTTGAAGTCCTTCTTAATTTCTAGAAATGAAGACCCATTAATAATCCTTTTTACAATTTTGTTTAGTAACTTTTTTCCATGTAAGGTTATTTTGATTTTTTCTTTCCCGATGCTCCTAGTTTCTATGTTTAAAAAATAAAGAAATTCGCAGTCACAGGATCTGTGGGACATCCCCAGGATTTCCTGAATCGGTGTCAGGTGTTTTTGTTGAGTCTTATGCTTTTATGAAAAACTTCCAGTCTGGAACGTTGTGGGCGTTTTGGATGGTTTGGGAAGCGGGTTGAGGCTGAGGGGCGTTTAGCTTGGGTCCTCGTTTGAGGCCTGCTTCTTCAGGAAGCCTGTTAGCTTTCCGATGGTTGATTGTAGGATCGGAGAGCACGCAGTTCTTCCATGAGGTTTCTCCACCACGACTCCGAGGAAGCACGTGATCGATGTTCATCGCTTCCATTGGAAGTTTTTTCTGTGAATACCAGCAGCGTCCTTGTTGCCTCCGGTAGAGTGCTAGTTTTCCGAATTTGGGACGTTTCATCGGCACCTGCGCAAATCGCGTCGCGATGATGACTTGTGGGATGCGAATGTGGCGATTCGGCGTGCGAATCCCCATATCTTGTTTGCGCACTTCAAGTGCGATCCAATCGTCCCAAGAGACAGGAAACATTTCATCTTTACCATCGACATGCAGCGCGACCGCTGAACGAACGGCGAGTCGATTAAACGCGTTGATTGGTGTGGTTGTGCCAATCGCCTGCCAAAACTTGTTAAGCACGAGTACGATTTTTTTATCTAGGTAGTCTTTCATCGGTGTTTGTCTTTCTTCGAATTGCTCCCTCTGACCGGACTTGAACCGGTATCTGCCGCTTATCAAGCGCGACGGGGTATAAGCCCGCTGCTCTACCGTTGAGCTACAGAGGGAATGGAACTCGGAGCAGGGAGGTCTCGAACCCCAATCGAATCGAACGCATCGGTTAGCAACCGAGCCTTACACCTAGTGAGTTCCTACTCCAAAAAATAATCTCCTCACCTGGATTCGAACCAGGACCCCTCGGATTTTAAGTCCGATGCCTCTACCAATTGGGCCATGAGGAGGGGAAGTGGGGTCCTGCCGAAAGGATTCGAACCTTCAACCTTCCGGTTCTAAGCCGGACGCCTCTACCCATTGGGCTACGGCAGGAGAAATTCAGTTATCCCAGCCAGGACTCGAACCTGGGGCTTGCGAGTTAGAAGCTCGCTGCTCTAGCCGCTGAGCTACTGGGACGGAAAACGTTGATGCCATTCTCCGGATTCGAACCGAAACTGGATGCGCTCTCGACGCATTGCCTCTACCGGTTGGGCTAGAATGGCTTTTTTGAAATGGATTCACTTCCGCCAGGGTTTGAACCTGGAACCCCCGAGGTCAAAGCTCGGTGCACTGCCCATTGTGCTACGGAAGTCGAAGGTGGATTTTGGACTCGGTGGGGCTCGAACCCACAACCCCCGCATTAAAAGTGCGGTGCTCTCACCCATTGAGCTACGAATCCTTAATGGGAATCGGGTATCTTGGATTCGAACCAAGGTCACAGGCTTCCAGGGCCCGCATGTTGCCGCTACACTAATACCCGGAAATGGGTTGGGGAGACTCGAGGGAATCGAACCCGTCGCTTCCTGATTCACACTCAGGTGTGCTGCCGTTACACCACAGCCTCCATAAAATTATCTGACCCTGCCAGGACTCGAACCTGGAACCTTCTGATTCGTATTCAGATATGCACCGCCTTTACACCTCAGAGTCGAAGATGGAATGCGCCATGAGTGATTCGAACACTCGTCTCCTGATTGGAAGTCAGGCGTCCTGCCATTGGACGAATAGCGCTAAAGTCGCTCCACCCTGTTTGACCAGGGAACCTCCGAGTTATCAGCTCGGTGCTCTGCATTTGAGCTATGGAGCGGAAACGAGTTGGCCCCAGCACGTTTCGAGCGTGCGACCTCTCGGGCTTCAACCGAGCGCTACTACCACTGAGCTATGGAGCCGAAAAAAAGTTCCGGGCGGATGGGGTTGAACCATCGACCTACTGTTTGTAAGACAGCCGCTCTGCCGTTGAGCTACGCCCGGGAAAAGGGTCCCCATGCCAAGCTCGTTATAGACACCCTGGCTCACCGTGAATGGGATCCGTTAGGGGAAGGGAGGATGAAGAAGGCAGCCGACGGATCAAGCAACTGCAAAATGAAAAGGAGCAGCAGAGAATCGAACTCTGGATCCTGCTTAAGCAGAACAGCGGTTTTCAAGACCGTTTCCTCGTCCATGCCGGACCTGCTCCAGAAAGAGGCACTCCGACATGGATTCGAACCATGACTTTCTCCTTAACAGGGAGACACTCTACCCATTGAGTTATCGGAGTATGAAAGGGGGGCACGCCGAGGACTCAAATCTGACAACGAACGGACTATGCTTAAAATTGGGTTGTAAAGAAACGCACACCGGGGAATCGAACCCCGCATGAGCGGGTTGCAGCCGCTTCCTTTCCCAGTCAGGCAGTGTGCGAAAAGTGGGGGCCGAAGGTGGGAGTTGAACCCACAACCTGCTGGTTACAAGCCAGCGGCTCTCCCAGTTGAGCTACTCCGGCAGGAGGTGGCGCCCGAGATCGGATTCGAACCGACATCTCTCGCGCAGACAACGCGTGGCTTTGCCATTAAGCTACTCGAGCGAAAAATGATTGGGCCAGGTAGGACTCGAACCTACGATGTTCAGCTCACAGGCACTCGATCTACAGTCGAGGGCGTTCGCCGCTACGCTTTACTGACCCGAAATTTGGTAGCGGGACCGGCGATCGAATCCGGCTTACTAGCTTATGAGGCTAGTGAGGCCACCGTGGCCTTCCCTCCCGCCATGGATGAATTGATTAGCCTCACCAGGATTCGAACCTGGTATTGCAGACTGAAAATCTGCTGTGATAACCCATTCACTATGAAGCCGTGAAATACGACATGCCCTGGATGTGTTACTAGGGCCTTTGTCTAAAGAACTGGAGGTAGTGGGATTCCAACCCACGGTCTTCCGGATGCAAGCCGGCTGCTCTGGCGCTGAGCTATACCCCCAAAAAGTGGCATGGTGTCTGGGTGTCGAACCCAGCGGGGCAGGTTTTGGAGACCCGCGTGTACGGCCAACGTGCCCACCATGTAAATTCTGAAAGCAGGATGTCATGCCCTGCTTTCTCGATTCTATGAATATCTCTCATTGTCTGAAAGAAAGGGGAGAAGTTGCTATCCTGTCCTACGAGGCTTAGCTGGCATCTTAGGGGACCTTCGAATTTCAGATGGAGTGGATATCTAGAAAAACAAACACCGATGCACTCCATTGAGTCCATGCCGGAGGATTTCACGCCGGTCGTTTTGGTGTTTACAGGCACACTTCCCAGAAAGCCATTTATAGAAAAATGGATAATAAATTGAGACAGACCTTGACGGTCAGAACGATTGGTATAAATTGCCTTTGCTTCTCACAGCAATAGGCAGGCCAATCAGGTCTCGTCTATTTTCCGCCGGTCCGAGTTATCGCTCGGACCGGTTTTTTTTTTACTAAAGTTTGTTTTAAGTCGTTTTTTCGGTTTGTTCTCCTTTTGTTGACATGAAAAAACCCTGTTTCAGTGTGGGAAACAGGGTTTGCAAACGTTTAAACTTAGGTGCTAACTACCTGGTTTCCTCATGTCCTTTCTGTAGGGGATCATTAATCCCTCTATTTATTAAGACACATTCCCACCGCCGACATCTGAGTCGGGTTTCGGGCATATAAAACGGATATGTATGTGTGTTCATGCTGCGTTTCTTTTGCGTTGGAATAATTTTTAATCTAGTTATCAATTTTTGCAAGATAAAATTTAAGTTTTTTAGAATTTATTTGAAATGCTGATTGCGAAATTCTTTTGGGCTTACTCGGTTTGCCTTATGAAACGAGCGGCTGTACAGGGCGAGGGTTGAGAATCCTGAAGCCGCGGCGACCTTTTGAATCGGCCAATCGGTACACAGCAAAAAGAATTTTGATTTTTCCAAGCGTCGGCTGCGAAGGTATTCGAAAATCGTTGTGTTTCTCCGTTTTCGATACAAGCGTGCAAGGTGTTCTCCGGAACGATTAAGGCTCCGCGCTATTTCATCCAATGTTATTTTTTCGCTTAGATGGGATTCGATGTAGGTTTCGATGCGATTGATCCACAGCTCACTTTCTTCTTGGATTTCGGTTTCTGGGTTACTGGTCGCGAGGTCGAGTAGAAGTTTTTGCGTGATTACATGGATTTGATGTTTGGTTTCCGGGAGGTTGTTGGTGAGGTGGGAGCGCAGGGTTCCGAGGTGAAGCGGCCAGTCTGTGTGGTCGGGTTTTTTGAGAAGTCCCATCTTTGGGAATCGGTGGATGCAGAAATCGAGGAGAGTCTTAGATCCAGATGCTGAATGATGAATCAGGCGTGGATCGAGTGTGAGGCGCAACACACGAAGATGGCCCGGAGAGTTGGCTTGGGGGACGGTGTAGGTCTGGGTCGAGTTTTCCAGGTTGATCAAAACATTAGCAGGCGTGCAGTGCACGGGCTGGGTTCCGTTTAGTGAGCAAAGAAGATCTCCTTCCAAGATGAAGAGAAGTTTGGGGAGAACATTTTGAAAGGTATGAGACGTGTTTGCGGGTAAGTTCAATTCACGTTCTTCGAGAAATAGGAACGGAGTCTCGAGTTGGTCAAAGTGGGAGAAAAGGCGATTGAGTGGTTGCGGCATATCAATTTAAGACAAATAATATCATTCGAGGCTAACGACAAATCAGGTATTTTTCAATAAGGTTGATTTTATGAATCAACCTAAGGAAAATTTTGATTATTGATTGTGATGTCCACAACTCACTGGCATCAACCGATGAGTTAAAGCCCTATCTTTCGAAATACTGGCGGGAAATGCTGAAGCTTGGGGGAGTGCCAATTGGTCCCAATAACTATCGATCTCCGATTGGTGTTCTACGCTCAGATGCACAGACGAGTGATGAGGGAATTCCCGGCAGTGATCCCGACTACCTGATTGAGCATCATATGCAAGCTTATGGGATTGATTACTGTGTGCTCACCGGGTCTGGGATTTTGGGAATCTCGGTCGGAACGGATCCTGATTTTTCAAATGCAATTTCGACGGCTTACAACCAAAATCTAGCAGACCGGTGGCTGAATACATCGAGTCGTTTTCTCGGGTCGATTTTGATCAATCACTCGGATCCTCAATATGCTGCCAAAGAGATCGATCGAGTTGCGAAAGATCGGCGTTTCGTTCAGGTGTTGATGGGAAGTGGTTCCCGGATTCCTTTTGGGCAGCGTTTCTATCATCCGATTTACGAAGCAGCCGAACGCAATGGTTTACCGGTGGCTTTTCATCCGGGGTCGGAAGGAGCAGGTATTTCTGAAGCTCCGACACCTGCAGGTTATCCTACGCGCTACTTTGAGTGGCATAACATTCTGCCAACGAATTATATGGCCCAGGTTAACAGCTTGGTTTGCGAGGGGGTTTTCGAGAAGTTTCCCGGTTTGAAGGTGGTCGCGATTGAAGGTGGAATTTCTTGGCTCCCCCATTTGATGTGGAGGATGGACAAAAATTATAAAGCATTACGGTCGACCACGCCATGGCTCAAACGAATGCCTTCTGAATACATTCTAGATCACATTCGTTTTACCACTCAGCCGATTGAAGAGCCCCAAAAGCCTAGGCATTTGGAACAGATGTTTGAGATGGTAGATGCTCAGAAGACGGTGATGTTTTCGAGCGACTATCCGCATTGGGACAATGATGCTCCCGATCAGGTTTTGCGGTTTCTAAAGGGAGATACTCGAGAGCGGATTTATTGGAAAAATGCAGTGGAGCTATATGGACTGGACCTGCCTGTTTTCAGAAATGGAAAGAAGGAAATCTGTCATGTCTGAGGCTCATGCGGTTTGCTCGGCTGATGAGATTCAGGAGGGGGAGCGAAAGATTGTCCAGATTGGCAAACTGTCGATCGGGATCTTCAATGTAAAAGGAACCTATTATGCCTTGAGAAACATATGCCCACACCAACTGGCTCCTCTGTGTCGAGGTGAAATCACAGGAACAACCCGTTCGAGTGACGTCGGTGAATACCATTGGGAGCGGGACGGAGAAATTATTCGATGCCCGTGGCATGGATGGGAATTTGGGATTACGGATGGGAAAAGCGTCTTTAATCCCCATCGGGTGCGAGTGAGAACGTATCCGGTGAGCCTTGGCGAGACCGAGGCAAGTTGCGCAGACTGCTTGCAGAGTAAGGAGGATTTAGAACCGGAGGTTTCTACCTATCCCGTGAGCGAAGATCAGGGGATGGTCTATGTCCACGTTTAATTACTTTTTGCCCAACAATCGAGAGCGGAGTCTGCCCAGAGATTGGTTGATGTTGGTAACGGAGACGAGTGACATGTAAAATAGAAGTGCAGGAAGGACAATGAAGAAGAGGAAATGGCAGATGTATTTGGATGCAGGCGCTTGTAAATAGCCTTCTTTGCGCGCTTTAAGGAGCGCAACAACGGACTGTTTTACAAAGTCTGCAGGAAAGGCTGATTCGGTGGTTGCTTGAGCTGAAGAACGAAGCTGGGCAATCAGGTCTGTTTTGATCTCTGATTCGGAGTTTGCGGGAATATTACTTAAGGCGACGATCGTGTTGTAGGTTAATTGCTGGGACATCGTTTTGAGTAGGAATGCCGGATTACTCAAATTTTCCTCGGCATCTTGGGTCAATGGTTGTTTCCACAGGGAATAGCCCAAAAGATTTCCCGTGTTGGAGCCAATGATGCTCATGATGGTAAAATTGATCCGAGCCAACCAGGGACGTTTCCTGGAAACTGCCTCTTCAGATCCAGAGCTTGCGGCGGTTGAGACGGCAAATCCGTTAGCGGCGGCTAAAAGCTCTTGGTAAGAAATATCGACGAGATAGCCTTTTCTCGGAGACTGAGAATCGAGAGATTCAATTTCGGTTGGGATGAGTTTCCGGTTTTGTTGGATACTGTAGGCGAATTGTGGTGGGCCCTGAGCTGGATACACCCAGTAGATGTCTTTTTCGGTGATCCAGAAATCAGAGTTTCCTGCAAGATGAATACTCTGCTCAATGGGGTGATCAGGAAGAGAAGAACCGCGAAAGAATCCGTTGCAAAGGGCCAAGAACATAAGCACGAGTAAGGCGGTTGCGAGGGTTTTATTCATAGTGAACGTTACTGTAGTTAGCTTTGGGTTGTGCCGGGTCTCTATTTAGGCTTCGAATAACTGGGCATGAGGTCTTTCAAGAGCTCATCAGTGCCAATGTGTTTAGCATAGGTTTTTAAAGCGTAGCTATCTGTCATTCCGGCCAGATAGTCGCAAATCGCACGAGAAAGACCTTCTTTCTTAATGCGTAGTGCCGCCTTATCCCCAATTTGCGTGGGGTGTTTATGATAGAAAGCAAACAGCGCTTGAAGAACGTTACAGGCCTTTTGGTTAATGGGGCTGACAGCTTCGTTGTAGTAAAAGTTTTGGGTTAGAAAGTCTCTGATGTTTTGTACATGTGCTCGCATCGGCATGGAAAAGCCGATGAGTTTACGGGATTGAGTTCGAGCGCTATCCGCATCGACGAGTTCGGCTTCTTGGATGTTTTCCGCAGACTGCCTACACAAGTCTTCGACGAGCCGGTTGATTAGGCAGCGAATCAGGTAGCGACGGCCGCGTTCGGAATCCAATCGAGAATACTGTTTGTGAACTTCCTCTTCGATCTCGACCCAGAGCGTCAGCTCTTTGAGTTGTTCGGGTTGAACGATATTGTTTTCTAGCGCATCATCTAGGTCGGAACTGCAGTAGGCAATCTGGTCGGCGACATCGGCGACTTGACTTTCAAGACTGGGCTGGTTTCCAACACCGAAGCACGATTTGTTGTGCTTGCTGAGTCCCTCGCGAACTTCCCAAGTCAGGTTCAAGCCATTGAACTCAGGATATTTCATCTCAAGTTCCTCAACCACTCGGAGACTTTGTTTGTTGTGTTCGAATCCTCCGTGGTCACTCATTAACTCATTGAGCGTGTGTTCGCCTGGGTGTCCAAACGGGGAATGTCCGAGATCGTGGGCGAGGGCGACGGCTTCGGCTAAATCTTCATTCAATCCCAAAGTGCGTGCGGTCGTTCGCGAGATTGCAGCAACCTCCATGGTGTGAGTTAATCGTGTTCGAAAATGGTCTCCGGTTCCATTGAGAACGACTTGTGTTTTGTATTCCAATCGGCGGAACGCGGTGGAGTGGACAATGCGATCTCGGTCTCTTTGAAACTCTGAGCGGAAAACATGCACCGGTTCGATATGCTCCCGACCCCGGCTATCAGAGCTGAGCTGAGCGTAAGAGGCGAGAAATTCTCGCTCTTTTTGTTCCCATTGGAGTCGGGCCTGCATTGGCATAAGCGTAAAACCATAGGACTAATTTCTAATTTCGAAATCAGAATTTTCGAGGCCTCGTGAAAAAAATGGGTTTAAGGTAGGTTCGAACTTTGACACCGCATTGTAACACCATAAGGTAAGCGCTTCATGCAGCCTTTTAGCCATCATTCTGTGGGACTTTCGCAGTTAGTCTCCTGTCACATGCCTCAGGTAGACAGCGTCTCGGTGGGGTTGTGGTTTCGCAGCGGATCTCGCTATGAAGCTGAGAACTTGCATGGGGCTGCACATTTTATCGAGCATATGGTGTTTAAGGGCACACCCAAGCGTTCGGCGTTTGAGATTACCGAGAGTATCGAGAGTCGAGGAGGCGACTTGAATGCATTTACATCTGAGGAGTTGACCTGTTTTTACGCTCGGGTCGAGTCCGAGCAGCTGGGGCTGGTGATGGATGTGCTCTTCGACATGATTTGGAAGTCGGAATTTGCAATCAAGGAGATTGAGCGGGAACGGGGCGTTATTTTGGAGGAGATCCGTATGTATGAGGATCAACCTCAAGTGGTTGCACATGAACAGTGTAATGAATTGCTTTGGCCCGGTAACAGTCTTGGTCGACCTATTTTGGGAAGTCCAGAGAGTGTTTCGAATTTCAACAAGAAGCAATTGACCCATTTTTGGCGATCACATTACCGTCCACGCTCACTTGTGGTTTCCGTGGCCGGCAACTTTGAATTTGAACGCCTACAATCTGAGCTAGAACCTTACGTAAAGGGGCCACGTATTGCGACTGAAGCCGAAGCTTGGTCTCCTATCTCTCGAAAAAAGAATCGAAAAGGAATCTATGTCACCAACCCGCGCCCTGTAAATCAGTGTCAGGCAACTCTTGGTTTTTTGAGTGTGTCTCGGAATGATCGCCGCCGCTATGCCCAGAAGCTTTTAAGCGTGATTTTGGGAGAAAACATGAGTTCACGTTTATTTCAGGTGCTCCGAGAGCGGCACGGATTGGCTTACTCGGTTCACACATCCGTTGCGCATTTTTATGATACCGGGGCTTTTTATATTCATACCGGTGTTGAGCGGGAAAACTTAGCAAAGACGATTCGTCTTTTGCATCGAGAGTTGCAGAAAATCAAAGACAAAGCTCCGAGTTCGACGGAGCTGCGGCGTGCTAAAGACTACACAATTGGACAGATGAAACTGGGGATGGAGAGCACATCGAATCGTATGATGTGGATGGGGGAGTGCTTGTTGGGCAACGGACGTTTATTGCAACCGCAGGAGGTGATTGATGCGATTCGTGCCGTTTCCGTCGACGAGATTCGGCAGGTTGCAGAAATGTTATTTAAGCCGGGCAAGCTCGTTTGTTCAGTATGCAGCCCTGATTTAAGCGAAAAGGAGCTGATCCAAGAGGCAGGAATCTTGGATACGCTTTGATGGGAATTGACCGATGTCCAATCCACGAGCCGCCATCTTTCCAATTCATTTGCCGGATAAAGCGTTTCTTTTTGATGAGCCTGAATTCTGTCTTGAGGGAGGGGCTGAGGAGTGGGGGCAGTTAGAGGATGCTTTGGCGGAGTGGCAAGCACATGATGCTCGTGATTTGACCGTGCCTGAAAAGATGGCAGTCGGCGGTTTTACGTACGAAGGCAACTATTACTTTGAATTCCATAGTTCGGTTAAGTGTGTGTTGAGGGAATTTTGTTTGCCCACTTTGTTGATTTCAGACTCGGATGTTTCGCTAAAGCTTTCTGAATCCCTCGGACGCAAAGAGTTTGTGAAGATGGTTGAGTCGGCGCGTGAGCGAATTGCCGATGGTGATATCTACCAAGTGAATTTGGCGAGAGAGTTTAAAGCGAGTATTACGGATCTGGATCCTTGGGAGTTTTTCACCGTGTTGAACTGGGTAACCGAAGCGCCACTTGCTGCTTTTCTTCCCTTTGCGGATCAATGGATCTGTTCTTCGTCACCTGAGTTGTTTTTGAGGATGGATGGTCGTCGGATTGAAACTCATCCGATCAAAGGAACTCGCCCGCGAGATCGAGATCCTTTGCGAGACAGACAAAATGCGTTTGAGCTCTGCACCTCAGAAAAAGAAATTGCGGAGTTAGTGATGATTACGGATCTCGAGAGAAATGATCTCGGTAAAATTTGCGAATACGGCACGGTTCAGGTGCCTGAGTTAATTAAGCATGAGGCGTTTTCTCACGTGCACCATTTAGTTTCCAAAGTGGAGGGAGAGTTAAGAAAAGGCATTACTCCACTGTCTGCATTGAAAGCCTGTTTCCCGGGAGGATCGATAACAGGGGCTCCCAAGAAGCGAGCTATGGAAATCATTCGAGAACTGGAACCTATTCAAAGAGGATGTTACACGGGTGCTTTGGGTTATTTTGGTTCTGATGGCTCAGCTCAATTTAACATCGCGATTCGCACCTGTGAGATCAAAGGGGATGACGTCAGGTTCTTTACCGGTAGCGGTATCACCTGGGGATCCGATCCCGAAAAGGAATTTGAAGAAACTCAGCACAAGGCCGAGGGAATGCTACAGGCTCTTCGGGTCTATTTAGCATCGAGAAAAGCGGCATCGCCATTTCGTAGCTAGTTCAGCTCTGGACTTTTAGTGGTTGCTAATTAGTTTCGAATTATGGTCATTCCAATTACGGATGAGGGGTTCCGCTATGGAAGAGGGGTGTTTGAAACTCTGAAAGTTGTTCGTGGAAACGCTTTATTTCAATCTTGGCATGAGGAAAACCTAAGAAAAGCGGCTGAAGCGCTTAGCATCGATGTGAGTCCTCTATTTTTCATTGATGAGGCTCCCAAAGGGACGGGAATTTGGCGCTGGTATCTGACAGAATCTGGGATCGAGAGCACCTTCTCCACACGCTCTGAAACTATTCCCGAATCCGCGACCCTGAATCTGGCAACGATGCGAGTTAACAGTCATTCGTGGGAAGCCCGTCATAAGACCCTCAACTATTTGTCTCGCGTGCAGGCTCGTGAAGAGTCGAGCTCGTTTGAGGTAGTGATGTTGAATGAACACGGAGAGATTGCATCTGCGAGTATGGCAAATGTGTTCTGGGTATCTCAGGGAATGATCCACACTCCTGGAGCGGATGCGGGGTGTCGACGGGGCGTGATTCGCCGGTGGATCATTGAGCAGTCAGGTGAGAAGGTAAAATCGGGTCGGTTTCCTGTTAAATCTTTGGATGAAGCGGACGAGATTTTTTTGACCAATAGCCGAATTGGTATTTTGCCTGTTACAGATTGGGATGGAAAAGTCCTAGAAGTCGGCCCGATTGCCTCGAAACTTTGGAAGTCTTATTCAGCGTTTCTCTAGTGTTATTAGTCGTGATATTGGCGATAGATGAGATCGTCTCCACCGTGATTCATATTATTATCCGTCGTGAAGGGAACAAGCCACTTGCGAAAGTATAGAATTTGGAAAGCAAGTTCCTCAATATTGACCGAGGATCCATCGTCATAGGTAAGTCTGGCTCGATCACTCTTTGTCCAAAATAGAAGAGCCCGTACGGCGTCCCGGTAGTTAATCGTTTTCGGCGATCCGTCTCGGTCTGTTTCTTGAGCGGTTCGACACAAAGGATCGAGCAAGATTTCTCCTTCGGGTGTGACATCGGTGGAGAAACGTCGAAATGCTTTTCTCAACATGCGTTGCATATCTCCACGAATGGTGGATCTGTGTTCAGGATCAACAAATGATTTGAGTGGGTCGAAGGCGGCTCCTTCGATAAGAAGTTGGTAGCAGCGTATAGCCCGATAAAGGCCGACCATATGATAACTAGCGTCGAAGATGTCTGTTCGGTAGGTAACCACCGTCTGTCCATTTTCATCAACTTCAGAGACTTTTACCCATTCGGGATTAGCTCCATCGCTTTGCTGCCGTGATATCCCTTCACATATGTAAAAGTTTACGGATTTATCAACCCAATCATCTTGATAGGTTGTAAGCAGTGGATCGTTGGCATAGGTCGAGTATTGGGGGTTTTCGATGACGGCTGCAGCTGCGAGCAAGGCTCCGGCTCTTAGAAAGTAACGGTGGGTGAAGGGTTCAAGGTTAACATCACGTTTGTGAACTTGATCATTGAAATCCTGTTGAACAAGCCAGGTAGTCATAATAAACAAATCCGGGATTCGTTGCACTAACCAGTCGCGATAGACTGTGTATTCATCCGAAGTAGATCCATCCTGAGGAGGAATCCAATCCATGAGAAAAAGCATGGCGCGAGCTGCAGATTCTAAAAACAAAGAAGTTGAATGGATTTCATCGTCCATTGAAGCAAGGGAATCATTGAAGCGATCGAATCCCCAATCCATAATTTCGACACCCTCCGAGATCCAATCGAGGTTTCCGCTAAGTAGTCCTGCTTCCACAAGTTCTCCCCCGACGTCTTGTTTTTCAATATACCAAGACGATTCAGTTCCCTCTTCCCACCGTTTATTGTGGCCATATGCACCTGAGAGGCTGAGTTCCGACTCGTCAGGCACCCAACGAGACCGATAGAAGTAAAATGCATCGCAAAGGAGGCGGTGATTCATCTTCTCAATAAAGAACTGAATGTCGTCTGGAATTCCTAGATTCAGACGCTCTTGGTGTGCTTGGGAATAGTAGTCGAGACTGCTAGTTATCCAATCACTTCGGTCGTAAACATTTCCGAGCCCGAGTAACACCCGGGTTTTAAGGTCGATGAATTCCCAACCCAATTGGTGAGTATCTTCATATAGCGCTTGCTGAGTGATCCAGGCAACGGATAGTTCGGCATGAGGTCTCCAGTTTTCCCAAAGTGAGTTTCCATGGGCTCGTGTATCAGTGAGCAAAGTTTCATATTCAAGTAGGCGATCCCAGAACATGAGGGTGGACATCTGAGAATTAGAGGTTCCTATAAATGCTCCTGTTACTGGATCCATTCCATATCCGCCTCCATCCGAGTTTGAGTCGCCTGGGAGAGAAAGAGCGACCTGAAGTTTTCTGAGGCCTCGACCAATCCATTTTTTGTCGCTGAGGTTTCCAGCAGCTGAGGATTGGACACCATAGTCAATCATGTAGACGCCATAAGCTTGCTGATCAACAACCCATTCAGAGTCATACTTGAGACGGCTATTGAGTCCGAGGAAATCACTTTCTTGTGTGAAGTTCAGAGCTGAGAAAAGAGAAGGTGGAAGGACTGTGAGGACAAGAGCTAGGATTGATAGTTTGATGATGTGGTAATTTACGAAACGCGAAGAGCGAGCGGCCTGACAATTCATATTTCGATAAATCGCATAAGCTGTGCCAGCTAAAGAGAGGTTTTCTTGATTGGTTGGATTCTTCCTTAGAATCTTTTAACGGATTGTGTCTGAGGATTTTTCAAACGCAGAAATAGCAGTAAAAAAGAAAGGAGTTTACAGGCCTGGGACGTAAAGTTTACGTGGGAAAAC
>JBCCKK010000050.1:0-14277 GCA_039027395.1 Verrucomicrobiota bacterium
ATGGGCATGATGTAAATATGTGAAGAGAATCACCAAACTAAAGAAAAGACGAGTTATTCGGAGGTGCACTGCTCCTACATGCTTTCTCTTTGAAAAACTCTCAGTGATTCTAATACAACACTTGTTCAATTGAATCCTGCGACACGGGTTGGGAGTTGGGCTCATATTTCGGGATATCGTTCCAAGAATGTTTATCTTTATGGAATGGGAGTTCCTGGAGGACATGGAGGTTCTGGAATGTCTACGATTGGAGGCGCGATTCGCCAGCACGAATGGGGAAGCAACAAGAACATTAACCACGCACTAAAGGTCAATCTGCAAGCAAGTCAGTATCTGTATTATGATAATTATACAAAAGGGTTTCGTTGGCCCGCGCTTACAGCAGATGACTATGCGGCTTCGGTTTATGGTGGAAGTGTTTATGCCCTTCGAATGGGAGCGCTTCTGACGTTCCAGCCGGGAACGAACCACTCTTCGATTGGAGGGCTCTCAACGTGGCAAGCCAAAAAAATCTTCGATGCGATGTACAAATATGGGGCGTATGTCGTAGACGACACGGCTTGGGATGCCCATGCGATCTGCACGGAAAGCACCGTTTCGCTACCAGTGTGGGATAGCAACTTTCGCTCGGACATGAATAAGATCTTCCAGAACCTTTGGGTCGTTAACAACAACTCGGAATGGAATGTTGGGGGCGGAGGATCCTTGAGAACTTCCCAAAAGTCATCTTTAGGCGCCCCAACAGGTGGCTTCATTACCCTGCAAGCCATCGTCAATAATCGATACGTCGTCGCGGAAAATGGTGGTAATAGCCCTTTGATTGCCAACCGGACAGGCGCAGGAGGATGGGAGACCTTCGAAGTGGTCAATGGAGGAGGGGGATACATTGGATTGAAGGCACAGGCCAATGGGAAGTATGTTAGTGTCGGATCCGGTAATGTGTTAACGGCCAATGCAAATTGGCTTGGTGATTGGGAGAAATTTATTTGGGAATACCATGATAATGGGAAGCGAATTGCCTTGAAGTCGAAAAAGACGAATAAGTATGTCGCTGCGGAAAACAATGGGAACTCGAGCCTAGCAGCAAACCGAAGTTCGGTCGGTAACTGGGAAAAGTTTGTTCCCGGTGGTGGAACGGGTGCTTGGACTCAGTATGGAAGTAATGATTACCTAAACAAACCGGGGCAATAGCCGCTAAGTGCCCTGTAGAAGGTTGAGAACACCAAGCAAGAAGATGCGGTCATAAGGTTGCCAAGTAATCAGTCAGCTTAGTTTTTAGGTTTGCAAACGCGCTAAGCTGACTATCTTGGCGATCTATGAATCGATTCTTTTTGTTGATCGCTTTTCTTTGGGTATCCATCGCTGTTGGATTTACCGCTCCTAATTCCTCGAAACAAATACCTCCCCCGGATCGCCTCCAGTTTGTGGTTTGGGACAATATGATATTGAGGGACTTCACCCTCGAAGGCGTTTTAAGGGTTGATAAAAAAGGCAAGAAAACCATTTACCCCATTACTCTACAGACGAAAGGGCGTACGATGGTTTACACGTTCAAAAAGAAGCCCCTACAGGTTCGTGTGCAGTTGACTCCTTCCGGTAGTATTGTGGAAAGCCGAGCGAGTAAAGACCAACCTTGGCAAATGATCAGTGGAAAAGGGCGTCTCGAGCATATTTTTAACTCTGATGTAGCTTATGAGGATTTAGGCGTTGATTTCCTAAGGTGGAGCAATGTTCGTCCGCTTGGAGAAGATAGCATCAAAACATTGAAAGCTTGGGCGTATGAGGCGACTCCACCTACCATAAGCCAATACAGTAAAGCGCACTATTGGATCAGCGCTGACTACCTTTCAGTGCTCCGCGTGGATGCCTTTAATGCGAAAGATCAAGTAGTTAAGCGGGTTGAGGTCAATGGTGTGATGCAGGTGGGTGAATCCTATGTCATCAAAGAAATGATGATAGCATCGCTTATTCCGGGACGAGAACTTTCGAAAAGTAGAAGTTATATCCAGATTAAAAAGGCCACTCCGGGTTCTAATCTGTAGCTCATGCCAAAATATAGAATCGATTTACACACCCACTCTCACTACTCAGTGGATGGGGTATCTGATCCCTATGCGATGGTGGAATCGGCCCGTGCTAAAGGTCTGGCTGGATTCGTTTTGACCGACCACGATACCTGTCGTGGAGTTGATTTTTTCTTAGGCGAAGGATTAATGAGGGAAGATGGAATTCCTGTTGATGATTTCCTTATCATTCCGGGGCAGGAAGTATCGACCTGGGAGGGGCATGTACTCGCCATAGGGGTGAGGCTAGAAAGCCAGCCTGGGATCCATTGTGAGGAACTCGTCGAAATGGTGCACGGCCTTGGAGGGTTATGTGTAGCCGCACATCCATTTGATCCGGCTCGGCGGGGCGTCGGAAAAAATGTATTGGACGAGGTTGCATTCGATGGGATTGAAGTATTTAATGCGGCGAGCTGGTTTCCCGGTCTTAACGGGCGAGCTTTTCGGTATGCAAAAAAGCATAACAGCGTCATGACCGCCGGGAGCGATTCCCATCACCCAGACGCCCTCGGGAGGGCTCACATGATTCTGGAACTTCCAGAGCTCCAACGTTCCTTGGTTTTAGACGCTATCAAACGGGGGAAAGGCCAGCGAGAAGAGCGTTTACTTAGGCCAATCGATTACGTCATCAAAAATTGGTATAATATTGTGCGGCCTAAGGTGCCTGACGCCGAATCGAATTGTGAGCGCGTGCTGGAGAGTTAGCCGTGTTTGATCAGTTGAAAAGTATCGCTCCCTGGACGAGGCGAATCATTATTCTAAATTGCGTAATTGCAGCGCTCTCTGAATTAGCTCAGCTGTTTGGATCGTTTGATCCGATTCGCGCATTTCTACCTCTTCGGCTTGGTGAGCTAATGGATGGCGCACTCTGGCAATTGTTCACCTACATGTGGGTCCATGCAGAGCTATTCGGTATTCTCGTGATGCACCTGCTTTTCAACATGTTGACGTTGTACTTCATAGGCAAAGTCGTTGAATACCGAATTGGAGCTCGCTGCTTCCTCGAGTTGTATCTGATCGGCGGATTGGTTTCGGTCGGGATCTATTTACTGGATATAAGTGTCCAGATATTTGTTCTAAATCAACAGGTTGATATGACAGAGCCTCTGGTGGGAGCAAGTGGATCGATCTGTGCGCTGCTTGGTGCTTTTTCCCTAATGATGCCTGATGTGAAGGTGTATATCATGTTTTTACCTTTTCCGGTTCGAGCAATCACGGCGGTTAAAGGATTTGCCATCTTTAGCTTTGCAGCCGCCATCCTAGGATGGATCCCGTCTATCGCGGAGTCTCCGTCTTTTGTTTGGTTGTTCTCGATTGCTCATTCAGCCCACTTAGGTGGTATTTTATGCGGGTGGTATCTATTTTCGAGCTGGACGCGGGCGTCCAGACGCCAGAAGAACCCAGATCTCGAACCGGAATATGTCGATTTTAGAGAGATCACGTCGAATCAAACGGTTAAACCTCCTCCCATTCCGAACAAGAATTCCGTAAAAGATGTAGATGAGGAAGTGGAGCAATACATCAATCGAATACTTGAGAAGATATCGTCGCAGGGAATTCATAGTTTGACTCCCAAAGAAGTCGAAATCTTGGAAAAAGCTCGAAAGAAAAGGAGATAAGTCACTATTTAAGCAAATTTATGTAGAAAACCCTTTGACTTTTTACTTATCTCCACATAAAAGAGTGTAACCATGAAATGGATAAAACTAGTCTCATTGGCATCCCTCGTTGTAGGTTTTGCTGGAATCGTAAACGAATCCAACGGACAAAATAGTGTCCCGCCTCCGCCTCGCCCGTTCCAAGTTGACACAGGATCTGGTTCGACTAGTGCTGGATCAACGGTTGCACCTGGATCTAGCAAGTCATCCGTTTTTACCAATGCAACGGGAACGGCGCCTACCACAGAAGGGGTCCAACCACGGTTTTTGGCTAGTGGCGCTCCTCGCCCCGAGAAGAAAACGGGTTACTACGTAGGCGCAATGGCCGGGCTGAATTTGGATTCTTTTGGTAATGGTTTTACTGGAAATCCAGCAATTTTTGGAGGTGCAGACAGTAATATGACCTTAGGGCCAATGGCCTCTTTGAAATTTGGGTATATTTGGCCATTCGATAATGAACCAATAGATCAGTTCAAAGACGAAACGGGTGGTTTGAGGCTCGCTGGTGCATTAGAGGCAGAATTCCTTTATTTTCATGGATTTCACGAAGTAGGTCCATCAGCAGCTGAGACTGAGGTAGAGCAAATCACGATTGCCCCGATGCTTAATGCACTATTGAAAGGGAGTTTTGGTCGCTCTGTGATTTATGTTGGGGGTGGTGTTGGGTTGGCATTTAACTTTTTTGATAGCGATAATGAACCCGTGTTACGCGACCAAGAGGAGTTGGCAGATTTCGCTTGGCAAGCAATTGTTGGGTATGAGTTCCATTTAGATACCGACTGGGCCTTGTTCGTTGAAGGCAAATATTTCGGGATGCAGAATCTTCAGTATGTTTCTCAAGGAGATCAGGCTAATGCGTTGGTTGGTTTTGGTGTAAAACGTCAACTTTAAGAAGTTGATTTATTTTCAAGAGCATTTAAGGCCGCAGATGATTCTGCGGCCTTTTTGCTGCTTCCTGAGCCTCGGCCCAGTTCAACACCCTCGGAAATAACACGAACCAGGTAGCTCTTGGCATGGTCGGGACCCGACTCTTCTACTAATTCATAGTCGGGAGTCGATTTGCCTTGAGCTTGAAGTCTTTCCTGAAGGGCACCTTTCGGGTTAAAAATCTCCAGTGAATTGGAGAGTTGTTGAAGCTCATCCGAAAAAACGGCATCGATCCATCGCTGAGTGAATTCGTAGCCAGCATCCAGGAAAAGAGCGCCAATAACCGCCTCCATAGCGTCTGCTAAGTTGGAGGCTTTCGCTCGTCCCTGGTTTTTTAGCTCTCCGCGACTGAGCAATATAAAATCTCCTAGGCTGTAGTAATTCGCGATCTTTTCGAGAGCTTTTCGGTTAACCGCAGAGGCTCGTAATTGAGTAAGCTGTCCTTCTTGATAGTCGGGAAACGAGCGGTAAAGCAAGTAGGTAAGGGTCATTTGGAGAACAGCGTCCCCCAGATATTCGAGACGTTGGTTATCTCCTTGCTTTAGCCTACGGTCGTGAGCCAAAGATGGGTGGGTTAGAGCGAGCTCCAGAAGCGAAGGATCTTTGAAGCTATATCCGAGTTGTTTTTCTAATTTGTTCAGCGCATTCATGAGTGTTTTCGCTTTGATCGAGGGTGGAATTTGCGGTGAGTATGCACAAGCCGTTTTTGATCAACGTGTGTGTAGATCTCAGTAGTATTGATGCTGGCGTGACCAAGGAGCTCTTGAATCATTCGTAGATCTGCGCCATTGCTAAGAAGATGAGTAGCAAATGAGTGTCTTAGCAGGTGTGGGTAGACATTCTTTTCAATACCAGCACGCCTCATGGCTTCTTTAACAATTTTTTCGATTCGGACAGTCGTAAGCCGCCGACCATGATTTGCCAAAAATATTTCACCGCCAGCCGTATTTTTACCTAGGCGAGATCTTCCTTCTTCTAGATAGATAGAAAGGGCATGTTCTGCACGCGAGCCAAAAAGTACGATCCGCTCTTTATTTCCTTTTCCAATAACGAGCAGGCTTTTCTTATGTAAGTCCAGATTCTCGAGAAGAGCAGATGCCAGTTCACTGACGCGAATCCCAGTTGCATAAAACAATTCCATAATCGCTCGGTTTCTCACTCCTAATGGCGTTTCTGGCCAAGGAGCCGAGAGAAGCTTACCGATTTCCTTCTCGGTGAGAGTTTCGGGCAGATAGCGAATGAGTTTAGGAAGATCGAGTTGATCGGCGATATCCTCAGAATGATAACCTTCCTTATTCAAGTAGCGATAGAAGTTCCTAAGTACAACGATTTCTAGCTTCATGGTTGCAGGCGACAAATTTGCTTTAGATTTTCGTTGGGCTAGGTAGTGGTGAACATCATCCAGTGTTGTTTCTGACCACTGGGTATAGTTCCGCATCTTTTCCAACCAGTCTGAGTAGGTCCCAAGAACGCGGTGTTGTATGAGCTGTGTATTTTTTGCGTGTCCTTTTTCAAGAGCTCCGTGAGCAAAAAAAGAGTCTACCGGTACTGAATCCATCGGACGACTTGGATTACCATTCAAATGGAGAGCCTGTTATCTGTTCGTATGCAGCAATGTAGCGACTTCTCGTATTCTCAATAATTTCTTTTGGGAGTTCGGGACCAGGAGGCTGTCGGTTCCAGTCTTTTAGTGAATTCAAATAATCACGCACGAACTGTTTATCAAAAGCGGTCTGGGGTTGTCCTGGTGTATAATCAAGGGCAGGCCAATATCGGCTGCTGTCTGAGGTTAAACATTCGTCGACGAGACAAAGCTTGTCGTCGATCATTCCGAATTCGAATTTAGTGTCTGCAATAATAAGCCCATGTTGAAGGGCATGCGTGTGAGCCCACTGGTAAATTTCGAGCGACTTCGCTTTGAGTTTTTCGTAGAGTTCTTTACCCACGTGATCTATAGCTTCACTTTCGGTCAACGGCTGGTCGTGGCCCGTGTCTGCCTTAGTTGTGGGTGTGAAAATTGGTTCGATCAGTCGATCAGATTCAACTAAGTTTTCGGGTAGCGCGTGCCCTTGGATGGAACCGGATTTTTGATAAGCCTGCCAACCCGATCCAGCGAGATAGCCGCGGACGACACATTCCAAAGGGACAACTTCAGCTTTGCGACAATAGGTGGTTCGATTTTGCCATTCAGGCTTGTCCAGCTCTGCAGGCAGGTCGAACGAAATGACATGATGGTTGATTTCAGGGGGAAGTGATTCGAACCAGTAACGAGAGAGTTGGGTGAGTGCAATCCCTTTTTCCGGAATCAGACTGGGAATAATGACGTCAAATGCGGAGATACGATCCGTGGCTACCAGTAAGAGGCCACCTCTGTAGCTATAGACGTCTCGAACTTTGCCTTGATGTATACAATGTAAATCCTCCATAACTTATCAAACTGGTTCTAGGGCAATTTGTGTAAAGCTAAAGATCAATCACGTGAAACGACTTCATCAAGCGGCCAAATTCTTTTTTGAAGGGGAACGGAAAGTTTTTCTTCAAGGGGTAACCTATGGTCCATTTGAGCCTCGAACGGAGAATGGACCTTATTTGCCGGAAGAAGGAAGAGTTGTCAAAGACTTCGAAATGATGCAAGAGGCGGGAATTAATTTGGTTCGCTTGTACCACCAACCTCCTGTTTGGTTTCTGGATCGGGCCGGAGAATCGGGAATTCGGGTTTTAACCACAGTGCCATGGCCCTTGCGAGGCCTTTTTCTAGAAGACACGAAGACTCGAGCTACCATCTTGAAGCGAATGGGGACATTTTCTCGAGAACATTCCGGACATCCCGCTATTCTTGGTTACCTCGTGGATAACGAGATGGCGCCTGATTTAGTGCGTTGGTTGGGGAGAGAAGAGGTTGAGCAGTTCTTGAACACCTGTGTTTGCGAGGTCAAGCAAGGAGATCCAGAGGCCTTAGTTTCCTATGCCGGATTTCCGCCGAGTGAATACCTCCAGCCGGGAGAAGTGGATTTTTATTCGTTCAATGTTTATTTACACGATCGCGATGTCTTCCAGCGATATCTTTCCCGATTACAAAATATCGCCGGTGAGAAACCACTTGTTCTCAGTGAATTTGGAATGGACACCATTCGTCACGGAGAGGAAGAGCAAGCGGAGTTGCTGAGCCGATATATTGAGGATTGTTTTCGAGGGGGTGCTGCTGGTTCGATTCTTTTTTCATGGACCGATGAATGGTTTACCGGGGGGGCAGAGATCACGGACTGGGCGTTCGGCTTGGTGACCAAGGATAGGAGACCTAAGCTTGCGTATTCGAGTGTGGGACATTCGTTCTTGGTCGGAAAAGAATCCCTAGTCGGCTGTCACCCTCTTAAATCACCGCCCAAAGTATCGGTTGTTGTTTGCTCGTATAATGGAAGTAGCACTCTGAAGGGCTGTCTCGAGGCTTTGGAGAAGCAAAGTTATTCAGACTATGAAATTATAGTCGTAGACGACGGATCAACAGATGACACCCAAGGTGTCTTAGCGAAGTTTCCAGATGTTACCAGCGTAAGGCAGGAGAACATGGGATTAAGTGCTGCTCGCAATGTCGGTATCGAAGCAGCAGCTGGAGAGGTGATTGCTTACACAGATTCAGACTGCATGCCCGATGAAGACTGGTTGTATTTCTTGATACAGACGCTTCTTTTGGAAAAAACAGCAGCCGTGGGAGGACCGAATATTTCACCCCCTGCCCATCAATGGGTGCAGGCAGCCGTCGCGGTATCTCCCGGAGCTCCCGGGCACGTATTGTTTAATGATCGGAGAGCCGAGCATGTACCCGGATGCAATATGGCGTTTTGGAAATGGGCCCTTATTGGAATCAATGGGTTTGATCCTGTTTATCGGAAGGCGGGTGATGATGTAGATGTATGTTGGAAGCTTCTGGACCAAGGATATGAAATCGCTTTCTCTCCAGCCGCAGTTGTTTGGCACCATCGTCGATTCTGCGTGAAAACATATTTTTCTCAGCAAAGAGGATATGGCGAAGCGGAAGCGCTTTTGAGGTTTCAGCACTTGAACCGATTTGATGCAGCGGGTTCCGCTCGATGGAAGGGGCGGATCTACGGAGTAGAAGATTCCGCATCACTCTTTTATCAACCCATTATTTACTACGGTCAGTTCGCATTTGGAGGATTTCAATCAATTTATCGACAACAGTCTTACGGATTCTTACATATGTTTGGCTCACTTCAATGGGTTGCATTAACCGGATTCGTTCTTCTGCTTTCAACAGGAATTCCCATGATTCGCATTATTCCACTTGTGATGGTGGGAGCTACGTTGTGGGCAGCCTTGGTCAATATGGCCTCAGTGAATCTCGAATCCAAATTTGACGGGTTTAAAGCAAGAATTTTGGTGTTTTATCTTTCGCTCTCACAGCCTCTCGTTCGCGCTTGGGCTCGATACTTTACTTGGTTGGAGAGACAGCAGACTCCGAAGTCTGTTTCCGAATCTGAAGAAAGCTTACCGCACTATCGTCCACCATGGTGGCGATGTGGATATTTTCAGTTCTGGAGTAATGAAGGTAAGGAACGGTATACGCTTCTTCGATCAGCCGAAGAACTTTTGGGACGAGAAGGATGGCGATTTGTGTTGGATACCGGTTGGAGTAACTGGGATATTCAGATATTTGGGAATCGCTGGTGGCATATTCGGATTAGAACGCAATCGGAGGCGCATCCCGGAGGGCGCCAGTTGACACGCGTCGGAGTTCAGATGATGGTTACCAGTTTCAGCCTACTTGTGGGGGCGCTCATATGGGGAATTGGACTTTCAGTTTGGTTTTCGTTTGCGAACTATCGGTGGATCGTTCTGTGTGTTGGATTGGTGACGCTTGCTCACTGGCTCGCGGGCGGGCTACGGGTGCGTCGTCGTTTGGCTGAAACGATTCTGGCAGCCGCCAGAAAAGAGGGGATTTCACGGCTGAAAGAGGAAGTGGCTTCTCAATGAGTATCCATCAACGTGTCTTTGGATACTACAAACCTTTTGCTCCGGCAATCAGTGGAGCTCTAGTTTTATTAGTCGGTTCAATTGCCTTTAATCTATTAAAGCCGTGGCCGATTAAATTTGTCATCGATTTTTTGCTTCAGGACCAAATCAAGATTCCCGATTGGTTGCCGATTGATTCATTCCAGGGAGCCTTAGTTGGCGCTGTTGTCGCCCTTGTTTTGATTCATCTAATTTGGGGGATTTTAAATTTAGCCAGCAATTTTTGGCTGATTGAAATCGGGCTAAAGGCTCTTTTGAAGATACGGGCCGAGTGCTTTGAGAAACTTCAAGTTTTTGGGCTTCAATATCACGACCATCAGAACAGCAGCGATCTTGTTTACCGGGTTGCTTATGACACCCAATCGATTCAGACATTCTTGAACCGCGGTTTTGCCACGTTTGTGAGCTCGGGTTTAACCCTCGTTGGAATTTTCCTAGTTCTTTGGAACATGAACCATTTCCTTACGTTACTGTCGTTGGTGGTCGTTCCATTTCTTGTTTTAGCAATTCTATTCTATGCAGGGCGTATTAGGCGCTATTCAACGAAGGTTCAGGAAAAAGAAAGTAGTGTTCTCAAACGAGTCAACGAGGTGTTGAGTAATCAGCGCTTGGTTCGGGTAATGAATCGCCGATGGTTTGAACAAGAGCAGTTTGAGAGGGAATGCCAGACCTCACTTTCAGCGAACCGATCATTGAATAAGACTAATTTAGCAAGCTCGCTCGTAATAGGTTTAATTATGGCGTTCGGAACGGCTCTTCTACTTTATTTTGGAGCCCAGGAAGTGCAACGGGGATACCTTACTGTCGGGGATCTCTGGATTTTTATTTCGTATTTGGCGATGTTTTACCAACCTCTCGAGCAATTGAGCTATACCGCTTGGGCAATGGAAGGAGCAGCTGCGGGTGCCGAACGGGTTTTTACTATCATGGATTATGAGGGCGTGATTGAAGACGACGAAAAGTTGCCCGATCTGCCTGGACCCCGAGGAGAATTAGTGGTCCAGAATGTGGAGTTCTCCTATGAGACGTCGAAACCGGTTCTCAACGGAATTCATTTCGTGATTGATCCCGGACAAACAGTAGCTTTCGTAGGAGGTACCGGTGCGGGTAAGACGACCTTGCTTTCCCTCATCCCACGGTTGTATGAACCCGAACAGGGAGAGATCCGTGTAGATGGGAACGACATTTCTGAATATAATCGAGCAAGTTTAAGAAGTCACATTTCAATGGTCCTGCAGGAAACGTTGCTCGTGAACGGTTCTATCCGAGATAATCTCCTTTACGCCAAAACGGATGCCGGAGACGAAGCTTGTTGGAAGGCTCTCGAGGCAGCTCAAGCAGATGAGTTCGTTCGAGATCTAGAAAACGGATTAGATAGCTTGGTCGGGGAAAAGGGAGTACGGTTAAGCGGAGGACAACGTCAAAGATTGGGAATTGCTCGGGCCTTCCTGAAAGAGGCTCCGATTCTCTTAATGGATGAACCGACCAGCTCGCTGGATTTACGAACGGAAGCTGAATTGATGGATGCGTTGGCTAAAGTCAGCCAAGCACCCACGACTTTGATTGTTACCCACCGGCTCAATACGATCCACCATGTTGACAGGATTTTTGTGCTCGAGGATGGTGTTATTGTTGAGGAAGGGACGGGTCCTGAACTACTAGATAAGAAGGGCGTTTACGCGGACTTGTGGTACGCAGCCCAGAAGCAAGTTTAGATTCGGTTCTGAAAAGCCTTGTACTTAAACGCATCCTGTTCTTAGTTAGAGCGTGCGATTTACGTTGTTCATCAGCTCAGTTTTGGCGTTTTCGGGGATTCTTACACTTACGGCAGATGCAGTTAGCCGTAGTCAGTTGAACCAGTCTGTTAAAGCAAAAGCCTGTTTGTTGGTCGATTTACAAACTGGGCAAGTTCTCTATTCCCGTCGTGCCACCGTTGCTTATCCGCCTGCGAGTACGGTGAAACTCATGACTGCCCTTCTTGTCTGGGAGCAGACTCGATTGCGAGGTGATATTAAGGTAGTAACAGGAGACACTCGGGTCGAGCCAAGCCACGTTCCGCTGCGTGTTGGAGAAGTGGTCTCTGTTCGAGACATGACCCGGACACTCCTAGTCGGATCAGATAACGATAGTGCGCTGGTTCTCGCCCGCAAGGCCGGAGGAAGCTACGGAAGATTTATTCAAATGATGAATCAGCGGGCAAAGGAGTTGGGTTGTCGGAACACCATATTTAAAAATCCAAATGGATTGCCGGCAACAGGGCAGGTCACGACCTGCAAGGACCTGATGAAGATTTTTCAGAAGGTGATCCGTATTTCGGCACTCCGGCAAATGTGCACTACCAAGGGATTTACCCTGAAAACTGCCGTGGGAAGTCAATGGGTAAAGAATCACAATCGTCTCCTCGGGCGTTTTGCGGGAATGGGACCTGCAAAAACGGGATGGACCTATGCATCGCGTCACACCTACGCCGCATCGGTTGAGCGAAATGGAAGAGAGATTCATTTGACTCTATTGAATAGCCCGAATAAGTGGACGGATGCCCGTCTCCTTTTTGAATACGCATTTGGAACAAAGCAGGCTTCGAAACCCAAATCCAAGCCGCAGGCAGCAGAGACAACGAACACTTCGGTGGTATCTAAAGGAGTTCATCGAGTGCAGAAAGGTGAGACGTTGTACTCGATCAGTCGGAAATACGGAGTTTCTGTTAACTCGCTAAGCCGGCTGAATAACATCCGCAATCCTAACGTGATTCGCTCAGGAATGGTTCTCTATATCCCAAAGTAGCTTTTTGTGCCTGTAAAGATCCCAAAAGACGAAGGGAAGGTAGTATATTGCGAAAAAGCAGAGAGCTAAGCTTTGTAGCGACAAAATATACCAAGGCCAAGGACCGAGGTGATCGAGTAGACTCGGATTAAGGGGTTTGCGACAGAGATACCCATAGTTTTGGTCTAACAAATAATTTAAAGTCATAGCTGTGACGAAATACAATTGCACCCAACAGAATGCCCGAACAAGAGATTTAAGGTAGGGGCGGAGTCCACAACCCAACGTCAGAAAAATCACGGCAATAATGATCCCCGAATGAGATATATTGAATGTGAAGAAATAGAATTCAGGAAAACCAAAGGGAAGATCAGGTGTGATTGTGGCCTGTAGGGTTCCAGCAAGTCCCCAGAAATAAGCGAGCTCGTAGAGCAGACGGTTTCGCCAAATAAGAGCCCCTGCGGTGATAAACGTCACCCAGTCACAAAGCTGCATGGGGAGTCGCTCCATCCAGGGGACCACGTTGTGAATACAAGCATAGGTAAAGACAGCAAGTTTGTTTGCCAATAAGACAAACGCCAAGCCCCATCCAATCTTTGAACTCCATTGAGTGTGATGTCGCGCCAGAGCAATCAATGCTGCAGGAATGGCTATCGTTAAAAATAATACGGTTAAGTGTGCAGGTCCAAATAGGATGAAAGGGGTGTCTGATCCAGTCATAGGGGTATTCTATTGGTGATTTTCTGCTAAATAAGGCGCAAGGATGGAGTCGAGAAGAATTTGGGTAAGGTGGAAAACAACGACAAAAGCAATTGCAGCTGAGAGTTCACCAGCTAACGGGCTGCCAGCAAATCCTGCAGTGAGTAGGGTGAGTGCCAACGGTAGCGTTTTTTGTGAACCGACGATCGATAGGGCGATTCGGATACGATAGTGCAGCTCGGCGATTTTTCCGAACTGCCAAAGAGCTGCAAACCACAGACCGTGTAGTGTTAGGCTGAAAGACGGAAAAGCTATCCAGGCATACCAAGGAAGTTTGGTTAGTGATTCCGTATTCGTATGAGTCGCCAACCAGACGGTCAGTATGACGCAAATGGAAGGAAGATGTTTTAGGTATTCAGGAGGATTTCTAAAAAAAACTTTGCGAGCGAACTGACCTAAAGCGAGTGGAATGAGAACTAAAATAAACAGTTTAATAACAAGGCTCGTGATGGGGAGAGAGATACTTACTCCCACACCTAAAAGTAATCCAAAAAGCGCGGGGGAGATCAGACTGCCGATCAGCGTGAGTGTAAGCGTCAAAAGCAGGGCTAGTAATTCATTTCCCTCCGCTTGGCGGGTCAATACGACGCCCGAGGAGAGTGTTGTTGGGGCACAACAAATGGCGGCAAGGCCAATGAACCATGCATCAGGTAGTGAAAGTAGAACTCCTAACCAAAAGCCACAAAACGGAGCAAGAACGAACTGTGCGGTTATTGAGGGCAGGAGAATCGTGGAGGTCACTCGTTCCTCCCAAAGATGGGATAGATTGAGGCGAATCCCCGAAATAAAAAAGATAAGCCAGATCAAACATTGATCCAGCGGCACGATCATTAACCGACGGATATCTCGTTCCGCTTCGGGGAACAAGATAGCTACGCCTAATGCAAGGACAAGACCCGCCGGCAGAAGGAATCGATCGAAACTATTTGCTGTCAGAATTCTTCTCAAACAAAGGGAGATAGCTTTCTAACCCCTCTTCTGCCAGCTTTTCTTTCGGTACGAATTTTAAAGATGCGGAATTGATGCAGTATCTAAGGCCTGTTGGTTGGGGGCCGTCTGGGAAAACATGCCCCAGA
>JBCCKK010000051.1:0-14093 GCA_039027395.1 Verrucomicrobiota bacterium
AAACGGTCCCAATTAAACATCGGGTGATTCAGTCGAGGCAACATATTCAGAACCAGCAACGACCCAATTGTAGCGAATGCTGTGAACAAAATGGTTAACTCGAAAAAAACAGGAAAACTCGGTTCGAATGCAAATAGAGGCTTACCCTGCACAACCGTCGGATAGTCCAGATAACCCGTCACATAAACCAAGACAAATGCCGAAATTAAACCCGTTATCCCTCCACAAAGGGAAAAAAATGAGAGCTTGGAGCGGCCAAGCCCCATGGCGTCGTCCATTCCATGAATTGGGAACGGGGAGTACACATCCCAGCGAATATAGCCTGCATCACGAAACTTCTCTGCTGCATGATAAAGTGCTTTCGCACTTTTGAATTCTGCGGCGACTCCAAACAGTTTTCCCTCCTTAGGCATGAAATCCCCCTTCTTTTGGATTTCCTTCTTCCTCCATATCGTCCTGGTGCGGATCGGCCTGCGGCATAATCGCTTTCACCTCAAAAATCGTAATCGCCGGTAAAAATCGGATAAAAAGAAGGAACAAAAACATGAAGAGGCCAATCGTTCCGACAAAGAGAAGAATGTCATTAATTGAAGGAGAGAAATAACCCCATGAACCCGGTATGAAGTCTCGGTGAACCGAAGTTACAATGATCACAAATCGTTCAAACCACATCCCTACATTCGGTCCAATCATACAAATCAACCAAACCCAAAACACGTTCTGGCGAATCTTTTTAAACCAAAACAATTGGGGTATGAAGACGTTCCCAATAAACATTAACCAATACGCCCACCAATAAGGAGCGACCCCCCAACCAAATAATTTACTGATCAAATAGGGATCTGAAAGTCGGTTGAATTTAAAAACCCAGGCCTCGTATGGGTTAGCACTGTATGCAGCTACGAAAAACTCCATCGTGTCTGCATATCCAACAATGGTTCCCGTCAGCAGGGTGATTTTTGCCATGTTGTCGATATGCTTAATAGTGATCATGTCATGCAGTTTAAAAATGGACCGCACGGGAATCATCAAGCTTAAGACCATAGCGAACCCACCGAACACTGCACCTGCCACAAAATACGGAGGGAAAATCGTTGTGTGCCACCCAGGAATCACAGAAGTCGCAAAGTCAAAAGAAACCACACTATGCACCGAAAGCACCAAAGGGGTTGAGATGCCAGCCAAAATCAGATACGCTTTCTCGTAATGGCGCCAGTGGCGATTTGAGCCACGCCAACCTAAGGCAAGAAGGCCATAAACCCACTTGCGAATTTTGTTTTTCGCCCGATCGCGAATCGTTGCAAAATCGGGAACCAGACCTGTATACCAAAACAATAATGAAACTGTGAAATACGTTGAGACCGCAAAGACATCCCACAACAAAGGACTCTTAAAGTTCTGCCATATAACATTGTAATTGGGTATCGGAAAAAGGTACCAAGCAAACCAAACTCGACCTACGTGAAAGGCCGGAAAAATCCCCGCGCAGCATACGGCAAAAATAGTCATTGCTTCTGCAGCCCGGTTGATCGACGTGCGCCAATTCTGTCGCGTAAGAAAAAGAATTGCAGAAATCAGTGTGCCTGCATGCCCGATACCAATCCAAAATACGAAATTGGTGATATCCCAGGCCCAGTAAACAGGGTTGTTTAGCCCCCAAACACCTACCCCAGTAGACACCTGATACGCCAATTGGATCGGCACCAGTGTAGCAACTAATGCGGACACGATCGTGAGTAGCAACCAAACCAAATTCACGGGTGCTTCAATCATTGAAGCAACATGATTAGTTACCCAAGCGAGACTCCGGTTATTTAAAACGAGAGGTTTACGCTCCAAAAGATTTCCCTTAGCCGGAGCAAACGATGCATTTTCCTCAGCCATTAGTGATGATCTCCTTGATGATGTATGGTTTCTTTGTGACCGTTTTTGCCAGCACCTTGCCCGTGGCTATCATAGGTTTTATGTTCATCGTAAGCCTGTCCTTTGTAGTCGCCGCCATGCCCTTTATGACTTCCACCGTGACTGGCTCCATAGTGCTTTTCGTGCGTAGAGTTAATTAATGACATCCCAACTTTATCCGCGCCTGGCATCTTGGGATTGGGATTCCTAATTTTGGCAAGATAAGTCACTCGTGGTTGAGTGTTCAAGTAGTCCAAAATTTTGTATCCCTGCTGGCGAGCTCGCACCTTATTCACTTTGCTGTCTGGATCAGACAAATCACCAAAGACAATGGCATCCGAAGCACACACCTGCTGACAGGCAACCTGCAACGAATCCGTTGGCAACTTGATGTTCCCAGTAGTTCGATTCTCAGGCTTACTCTTATGTTTAATTTTTGCCATTTCGAGACGCTGGACACAGAAGGTGCATTTCTCGATCACACCTCGCATGCGAACCGTAACATTCGGGTTTTTGGCCATTTTAATCAGGTCATCGGTCCCTTTGGAACCTAGGGGTTTTTTAATGGTCTCCAAAATACCCTGTTCTTTTAACCGCCCTGTGAAATACAACTGATCCAGCTGACGTTGGTTGTAGTCAAACCAGTTAAACCGCCGTACTTTGTAGGGGCAGTTGTTCGCGCAGTAACGGGTTCCGATACACCGGTTATAGGCCATAACGTTCAGACCTTCTTCGTTATGAACCGTTGCATTCACCGGACATACGGTTTCACAAGGTGCATTCTCACAATGTTGACAGGAAATTGGCTGCATGACCATTTCGGGATCGTTCGGAATTTCCTCATGTCCAGCGTCACTCAAGAATTTAGACCCACCCGTAAAATAGCGATCGACCCGCATCCAATGCATTTCACGCCCTTTCATGACCTGGTCTTTTCCGACGATAGGGATGTTATTCTCTGCCTGACAAGAAATCACACAGGCATTGCAACCAACACAATTTGTCAGATCTATTGCCATACCCCATTGGTGATATTTTTCGTAATCGAACGGCGGATTGGGATACAGGCTTCGGTTTTCAGGGGTATGCCCTTCCATCCCCAAATGCCCTACAAAATCTGGATGGTCGCGAAAGTAGGAAATAGGGGCTTCTCGCACAATACCCCGCCCCTCCATACTCCAGTGCTCTTGGGTGATGGCAAATTCATATCTCCGTCCTGTGGCTTCGACAGTAGCTCCTGAGGCACAATAGCAGCCTTTTTCACACCGAATCGGATAAACATCAAATCCCACCTCGTCCGCCACTCGGCCACCAAATACACGGCCATAGCCTAATGGCAATGTGATCGTATTGTCGGGATGTCCAGGAACCACGATGATGGCAATTTCAATCGAACGCCCTCCCAGAGTAATTTTGATAATATCGGTCGTTTCAACGCCCTTAATTGTCTTATAAAAAAGGCCCAAAGCGTTTGCCGTTTTAGGGCTGATTTGGGCAGCGTTGTCCCAGGTAATTTTTGTAATGGGATCAGGAGCCTCCTGTAACCAACCATTATTTGCGAATCGGCCGTCATCTGCTGAGTCGTCGGCGATGAAAATAACTTCAAGATTATTCAGATCCAAAGGTTTAATCGGTGGAATCGTTACTGGGCTAATCGTCGGTTGAATACTTCTCAACTCCAAAGATTGATCAGAAAATCCATCTCGAATGAACACATTCCAACTTTTTTGATCTGAAGTTCCAGATTGTAGTTCAAACGTTTTTCGAACAGCCTCTGGTCCTTGTGGAATTTCAGACCCAAGAAATGCGCTCAACAATTGAATTTCACTCCAACCTCCAAACAAAGGCAAAATTAAGGGCTGTTGAGAACAATAGCTCCCGTCTGGGCCTGTTCCGTCTCCCCAAGTTTCAAGGTAGTGAGCTGCTGGCACGTGCCACTGACTCAACTTCGAAGTTTCGTCTACATAATAACCATAGCGAACGACTTGAGGAATCTGTTCTTGAAGCTCTTTCCAATTTAGGTCGACAGGAGCGTCATAAATCGGATTGCCGTTTAAAATAATTAGCCCCTGAATCGAGCCGGCTTTGATGGTCTCAGCTAATTCTGAGATCTCAACACCCCGTCCCTGCTTCCAATCCACAACTTCAATGGTCTTACCATAGGCACCCAACGCTTGATTAATAGCAGCGACTAATTCATGGACTTCGACTGGATGTTCATCACCCACTAATACCAACGCCTTGCCCGCATGGGCTTTTAAATCATTGGCGCACTCCTTAATCCATTCGGGATCCACACCTGGAACACTTTCAGTGGATGAAGGAATGCCCAATTCCGCAGCAATTAAAGAAGCAAATGCCCCAACATAAGTTGCCGGTAACCTCAATCGATGATCCGCCATTCCACCTGTAGGTGTGTAACGAGGTTCAGCGACATAGAGTCGGTTCATTTTGGAATCAGGCGTTTCGACATCTCGATTTGCGCAGAACGAGCGGACATCTTCAATATTACCGTGTTCTCCACTCAGGAAGTTACAGTCAATACTCAGGATTACATCCGCTTCTTTGACACGGGCCTTCTGTTTGGTATCCGGTCCAAACAATTTTTCACAAGCTTTGAGTTCATTTGCTGAATAAGCTGCCTCATAAGTCGACCAAACTATATTGGGATAGCGCTCTAAAAGCTCTTCCTTTAACCGTAACGTGGTCGGAGATGTAAAATCGGAAGACAAAACTGCCCAACCGTCTCCACCATTGGCCGCCCATTCGGTCCGCCACTTCTCGACCTGACTAAGAAATGCGGTCTCCTCGATAATCTTACCTTCATGGCCAAAATACTTAGAGCGGTCCGGATCGTACAGATCGAGAATCGAAGATTGAGCATAGGTTCCTGTCTTCCCCTTGAATGTAGGATGCCGAGGATTTCCTTCGATCTTAACAGGGCGACCATTAAAACTGGTTGCTAAGACGGGGTGAGCTCCTTTTCGACCAGGTAACAACGTCGAATAATTCTCAAATTGGCCAGGAACCTGCCATTCTGGTGTCTTTGAAAACGCTACAAGATGCGCCTCCGGGCGCCGACATCCAGACATCCCAAGGCCGGCGAGCGCCATGGACGCTCCCATTAATTTGACGAAACTACGACGCGAGAGTCCATCTCCCCAGAATTCTGCTGCTCCCGCAGGAAACTCTCGGCTCAACCAATCCTGAAAATCCTGAGATTCGCTATATTCGCCGAGGCTTTTCCAGTATACACGGCCGCCTTGCGTATCTCTCACAGGTTCAGGATGTTCAACTACTCTCTTCACGTTTAAACCTTTTATCTTTCTCTCAAATCTATCGGTGACACCCTGCGCAGTTTTCTGGCGGGTTGATTTTCCAATCTTTAACTAATGCTTCGCCCATTTCCTCCTGGCTGATTCCCGCGTGGGCCGCTTGCCAATCCATGTCGTACACCTTGTCCAGAGGACGAATATATTTCTCGGGATTCCGGTGACACTCCAAACAGAATCCCATGCTCAAGGACTCTGCGTGGTGAACCTCTTCCATTTCATTAATTTTCCCGTGGCACTCAACGCAACTCACCCCACTATTTACATGGATTTCGTGGTTGAAATAAACATAGTCAGGAGCTTTGTGAATCCGAACCCACTTGATGGGCTCCCCTGTTTCCCAACTTTCGCGAACCGGTTCTAACTTATTACTCTCTTGTTTGACCTGCGTATGACACGTCATACAAATTTGAGTGTTCGGCACATTGGAATGCGCTGCCTGATCCACACCAAAGTGGCAGTATCGACAGTCCATTCCAAGCTGTTGAACGTGAATGGTATGATCAAAAGACACGGGCTGCGTCGGCTGGTAGCCAACACGTGTGTATTTCGGCGTGAAATAATAGGCAACACCCAAGGTGACAGTGGACCCCAAACAAGCTACGGCAACAACGAGCTTGATAGGTATGAAATTCGTCCATTTCGGAAAAATGTTAGCCATCCTAAATTAGTAAAAGTAAAATTTAATGCACAGACCCTCCAGAAAAGACCCCTTTCTATCCTCTGGAAATGCCGAGAAACTCGGCTGCATCTCCTCCTGTGACAGCAAACGGGATGCCATCCATCCCGGATTCCGTCAACTGTATAGTCGAAATAATTTAGATAATCTTTTTGAGACCTGGTTTCAATAAGAGAGCGCCCTCGTAGAAGCCTGTTTCCATCTAAGTTAGAGAGGGAATAAGTTAGAATGAATTCCCTATAATAAGACCTTCTAGTTTTGAGAATCACCAGACGCTTCAGGCGGAAGCACAATGATTCTCGGACCTTGATCAACAGGCTCCGGAGGCGCTGGGGCCGGATGTCCTATCACAAATTTAACGCTTACGGCTTTATACTTTCCAACCATCAGATCCAAGACATACGATTCACCTAACATTGTTTTTGTAGAAGCAACAACATCGACCATCAAATCCCCTTCGTATTTTCGAAATGGAAGTTTACCTTTTTTACCTCGATATTGAGCAGGAGCAGATGCTTTCCGCACTCTAACATCATCAATCGCGTCCAGGTTGGTTCCCTGCAGTGTAACCGTTGTTGTCTGTCCACTGGGAGGAACGACTAATGGGTTTGGCATAGTCCGTAAAACTTTGGGAGCTTGCTTTTGGGCAACAATGACTCGAGACTCGGTGGCGGTTTCAACGACCTCTCTCACGCTTCGGTTTTCCGGTTCGCGATTCTGCGCTTGTCCTGCCTCGACAACGGTTAGCGCTACTGGAAAGGCCTGGCCGCCTCCTTGCAAAATATAAGCACCTTGCCGTCCCACATCCGGACGGGCAAAAAGCAGCAAGGTAATCTGACCTGGAGACGCCCCTCCCTTGCGCACAAGAAAATAAGGTGATGGACTTCCGTTATGATATACTTGAAATTTTTGAATACGCTCCACACCAGGACCGCGAATCATAAGTTGAGCTGCAGCTCCCCCCGCTTCCACTTGAAGGGTGGAAGGGATCACTTCCAAAGCAAAGACTCTGATTACGCCCAGATCAAAAACAAGGGCGATCACGAGAAACCAAATCAATCGAAGCATGTGGGAAATCTATCTCAGCTTTAGTAAAGATAAACCCCCAATTTCCTAAGGAGTCTTGAAGATCACTTCATTTTGCCTAAGGTTGCAATCATGGCACTACCTCTTGAAGATTTTTATGAAGATGTAATCGGCAAGGCTCAACGTGGCCTTGGTTTTAACGATGCTCAACTTCTTGCAAAATCTGGGATCTCTAGAGAAGCACTTGAACAAGCTCGCGCAGGGGTCTTTGAGGAAACAAGTGCCCGCAAGCTTGCCCAGACCCTTTCCCTGGGATCTGACGCCCTTGTAGCCTGCGGCAACAAATCCTGGCATCCAAATCTTGAAGTGCTCCCCAAGGGATTTTGGCAACTCACCACCGACTACAAGGGCGTCATGACTGTTAATGCCTATGTGGCCCAAAGCCCAAGCCGAAAGGAAGCGATTCTATTTGATACCGGTGCCAGCGCGACTCCAGTGCTTGAACTTCTAGAAAAAGAAAAATTATCACTAGCTGCGCTGCTAATCACGCATGGCCATGGAGATCATATTGCAGATGTAGACAAAATCCGCAAAGAAACCCAGGCTCCTGTTTATGCCGTTGAAAAAGGCATCCCCTGCGATTGCCCGTTTCAATGGGGAGAGGTTCTAGAACTTGGTGGACTGTTTATCGATACCCACCGCACTACGGGGCATGCGGATGATGGGACAACATTTCGTTTTGACCTTGGCAGCGAATCGATAGCTGTTGTTGGTGATGCTTTATTCTCTGGATCGATGGGGGGAGCAAATGATCGCTACCAAGAAGCCCTCGAGTGCAATCGAAAAGAACTCTTCAGTCTCTCAGATGCAACTTGGGTATGTCCTGGTCATGGCCCCGTTTCAAAAGTTGGCTTAGAACGGGTTCATAACCCCTTTTTCGCATAACCTGAGAAACTTCCCAGCTGGTCGTTGAAAAAAACAGGGGCTCTGCTATTGCTGGATCATTATGAAAATCCAAGTTCTATTAATTTTGGCTGTCGTTTCAGCCTTGGGAAACACTCTGAAGGCTTCCCCAGAAATGAACGAACGCTTGCGCGATGTCATCGCAATCGTTGAAGAGAAACAAAACTCATCCGCTCCCGTTCCCAGAAAAATTATCGAGGGTGCCAAGGGAATCGCAATTATAGAGATTACCAAAGGGGGCTTTGGAATTAGCGGGCAACATGGAAAAGGTGTTTTAATTGCCAAAGCCAAAGACGGTTGGTCCGCACCCAGTGCTTTCGATGCGAGTGGTGGTGGTTTAGGACTCCAGGTTGGAGTCGAAGTCAGAAAACTCATTTATATTTTGAATAACGCCGATGCTGTTAACGCCTTTGCTCAAGATGATAAATTCAAACTTAACGCCATTGCCAATGCCACAGCAGGGCCTGACAACGTAACCGAAGAGGCTTCGACAATTAATAAACATGACATCTATGTCTACTCGATGACGGAAGGTGCATTTGCTGGAGCCGCTATTGGTGGAGAAATGATGAGCACTAACCTCAAAGTAAACCGGAAAACATATGGCTCGAGCGTAAGCACCTCCGACATTCTCAATGGAAAAATAACACGCCCCGAAAATGCCAAGCGCCTTTATACAGCTCTGGGTGTTAACTGATTAGCCGCAGAAAAAATCGGACTTAGAAAGATGAAAGAGCGTATTGGATTTGTCGGAGTCGGCCGGATGGGAGCCAACATGGCACGCCGTTTAAATGACCGAGGATACGAGATTTCCCGAGTATTTGATATTCATTCTGAAACCGCAAAAAAGCTAGCCACAGAACTTGACTCTCAAGCAACTAACTCACTCTCCGACGTGACGTCTCAAGCCGATATTGTATTCACGGTTGTGAGTGATGACGCAGCTATGAAAAAAATCTTTCTGGACCAGGAAGACAATCTTTTAAATTCTGCGGAAGGAACCGTCTTTGTGAATTGCGCAACCGTTAGCCCCGAGATTCATCAGCAAATTGAGTCTGCTTGCAAAAAACACGGCTCTCAATCACTCGAAGCTTGCATGGCCTCAAGTATTAACCAAGCTCGCGAAGGGAGCCTTTATCTCATGCTCGGCGGGGATGAGACTCTCTATCAAAGCCTCAAACCTATTCTTAACGAGCTCAGCACCCAGATGCGATACATCGGTGAGGCAGGTAAAGCCGGACAGGTCAAGGCCCTCGTTAATATGGTAATGAATTGTAACACCGCAGCCCTTGCCGAGGGATTAGGACTCGGTGCAGCACTGGGCCTTGATCTTGATATGCTCACAGAGGTTTTTTCTCAAACCGGAGCGAATTCACGGGTCCTAGAAACTGATTCGGATGATATGAAAGATCGCGATCACGAGTGTTACTTCTCCGCTGCTCATGCCGCTAAAGATAGCAGCATTGCGAACGCCCTAGCTAAAGAAGTAGGCGTTGCTGTTCCCATTTCAGAAGCAACAGCCTGTCAGTATAAGAAAATGGTATCTCTAAATCTCGGCGAGCTCGACAAGTCAGGCATTGCTGAATTAACGTTTCCCGGTCGGCTTCCCGGCGACTTCTAACTTTTAATAATCCACTACAATGTCAGACAAAAATCTACAACTCAGTGTTGCGGTTAAGGCCGTGCAGCAAGCCGCAAAGCTCACCCAATCCGTTCGGAAAAAACTGGTAATGGGCCACTCCATAGAGAAGGATGACCGCTCCCCAGTCACAATTGCAGACTTTGGAGCTCAAGCCATTATTCTCCATCATCTGTTTCAAGCCTTTCCTGAAATTCCAGCAGTTGGCGAGGAGGATGCTAAGCTACTCCGAGAAAACCAAGAGCTACTTGATTTGTTAATGTCGTTCATTAAAGATCTTGAACCTTCCCTTACTCCAGAACTTGTTTGTGACTTAATCGACCGCGGAAATCATTCGGGAGGAGGCAAAGAAAGCTTCTGGGCCCTAGATCCGATCGATGGAACCAAAGGATTTCTGCGGAATGACCAATATGCCATCGCACTGGCGCTGATCGAAGCAGGCAAACCTTCGCTTGGAGTCTTGGGATGCCCAGAACTTCCCAGGCTAGATAACGAAGAAACGGGATGTCTTTTTGCCGCAGCCGTGGGAATCCCCCCCAGGCAGATCTTCAATGATTCAGAAGCAACCACTCATCCTCTAAAAATTTCTGAAACACGCAATCCTGCGGAAGCCATATTCTGTGAATCCGTGGAATCGGGCCATTCTTCTCATAGTGCCTCTTCAAACATTGCGCAATTTCTTGGAACCGCATCTGAACCCGTGCGCATGGACAGCCAATGCAAATATGCTGCGGTAGCACGAGGACAGGCTGACCTTTATCTCCGTCTTCCGACCCGCAAAGGCTACGAGGAAAAAATTTGGGATCATGCGGCAGGAGCTTTCCTTGTCGAAGCTTCCGGAGGGAAGGTTACTGATATTTACGGTAAGACTTTAGACTTCTCCTTGGGAAGGACCTTAAAAAATAATTCAGGTGTCGTTGCTTCTAATGGAGCTTTCCACAGTGACGTAATCAACGCAATTGGGAAAACATTCTCTGTCGGCGTTTAGCACCATTCTTTCAGACGCTTCGCTTCAATTCGTGGATAACTACTTCTGGTGGACAATTGAGACGCAAGGCGGCTCCACATCCACCTGTTCCAGTGGTTGTAAATCCTTTCATTCTCTTCCAAGCCCAATTTCCTCGAGAGCAAAATCGAGGCGCCTCACAATGGGTCACAATCGGGTATCCACCAGGCAAGCAAATTTGGCCTCCGTGGGTATGCCCACAGAGAAAAAGGTTGAATCCTGCAGCCTCCGCCTGTTCAAACGTTTCCGGAGCGTGCGATAGTAGGATGGAGAACACCCCTTTGCAGACATCCGCCGTCGCACGGTCCATGTTGTCGGTTTGATAGAGATGCGGATCATCGATTCCAACGAGTGCAATCTTGGCTCCATTATGTTCCAAATCCGTGGATTCGTTGAGTAACATACATACACCCATGCTCTCTAATCGAGGAGCCATTTCCAAGTAGTCATGATTCCCTAAAACACCGTAGATAGGAGAGTCTAGCGTATTCACAATCTTCTCGGTAAGCGCTAACGCTGGATGGAAATCGCCATACGTCGCGTTGCGAAAATCTCCAGTTAGAACGGCGAGATCATATTGCCCCTTCATTGGGAGAATTTTTTCCACAACAACATCTGCCAATCCTGGATCGAGATCGAGATGAAGATCGGAAATTTGTAAAATTCGGAACTTATCAAATTCATTCGGAAGATCCGAAAATTCGATTGGATTCTCAATAATTTGAATGTCTCTAAAGTTGCGATGGCCTAATCCAGAAATACCGGTCAAACGAAATCCCCACTCCGCCGCATGTTTGATCAATTGACGACTAAAGAAGCGCTTCCACCGAACCGAACGACTCCGATAGTGTAAGTTTTGACGCGCGACTCTTTTCAGGAGCTCATCACGCCCGAGACGAGATGACAACACCTCCCAATCTACATCTCCACCAAACTCGTACGCTCGCTCGATCAGCATTTCGTTGAACGTTAACATGATCTAGCAACTCCGCCATCCTCGAATTCTTTTCTGGATTCTACGACTTGCACTCTAAGATGGGTTTCGCCACTGTGGAGCCAATGAAAGCTCGGTGTGTAGTTTTTGACTTCGACGGCACGATTGCAGATACGATCGAACAAGCCCTTATCATTTTAAATAAACTTTCAACGGAGTACGGATTCAACGAGCTGCAGGCAGGTGAAATTGCAGGGGCAAAGGATATGACCGCTCGGCAGTTTATTAGGCACTTAAAGGTTCCAAGACTTAAAGTTCCAGTGATTCTGCATAAAGGGAAAAAGATGCTCACGGAACATATTCAAAACGTTCAACCCTGCCCAGGCATGGTCGAACTCATCAAAACGACACGCCAAGATTATGAGATTGTCGGCATCCTGACATCAAACTCTCAAGAAAACGTTGAGAAATTTTTAAAGGCTCACGGCATCGACGTCTTCGATTTTATCAGCACGATCTCAAAACTTTCCGGTAAAGCAAAAAGTCTTAAAGCAATCATGCGAACGTTCAATCTTAAGCCAAAAGAAGTAATATTTGTTGGCGATGAGCTCCGAGATATTAAAGCTGCAAAGAAAGCAACTGTTCCCGTTGCCGCAGTAACTTGGGGCTTTAACTCGGAAAAATCAATTCGTCATGCTGAACCCACTTACGTAGTTAACGAAATTCAAACGCTTCGCGATATTCTCTATCATGTTCACGAAGAGGATGAAGACGAGTAGTGACTAGTGAGCAAAAATGGCATTCCGGTCGGATTGACCTATTTGCCATCCATTAAGAAATAGTTGGATAAGTGTTGGCAGAAATATTCTGCATTTTTCATTGAGTTCTTGATAGGACAATCCCGTTGGAAGATCACCTTTCTGTTTCATAATGTGTTCCAATTCAGCACGAAGTTCATTAAGCCACATCACATCATTTGCTGCATACCGTAATTGATCTTGGGAAAGTTTAGAAGACAGCCAGAAGCTTGTTTGCTGAGTCTTATCTAACTTCACATCCAGCAGTTCGTTTACTAGTTTCGATAACCCATGATCCGGCGAATAGGTTCGAGCAATCTTGCTGGCAACTTTTGTGCAATACACATTCCTGGGTTCAACGCCGGTATTTTTCAGAAGAAAACTTCCATCCATCAAGGCAAAGTGAAAGATCTTCATAATCTTCTCGTCAGCCAGGAGTTTTTTAAGGTACTCGGCCTTGGACCAATCCCGAGTGCGAATAAAATTAACGTATCCGTCGTGATCACAAACCTGAACAAGACACAGCAAATCTCGATGAGGGTTTAGCCCAGTCATTTCAGTATCGATCGCGACAGCCTCGGATTCAGCGAGTCGCACGAAATCGTTTTCAGTTAGGTCCTCCTGCAATACATACTCTGTCTGGATTGGCATCACGCGAGTATGTGCAGAGTGGGCCGGCGAAACAACCCGGATTTAAACGATTTTTCCGATGATAAACCCTAAGATGATACCTAGGGAGAGTGCAGCAACGACTCCCGCTCCAAACAAAACCTTCCAAGGGAACTTATTTTCGTCCGTCCCTAAGAATGAGGGTTTCGATTCGACTTGAGCCATGAAATCAATCTTGGGTTTAGCCCCAGGTTTCGGTGCTGGGACAATTCGCCCAGAATCACTAAGACCGTATTTTGCTGGCAAAGGTTTTGACTCGCCGAGCTCAACAGAATTGGATGGAACTTCAACCTTAGGTAAGAGCTCTTCAACGGGAACTTTCTCAGTTTTACGGCGCATGGACGTCAAAGATGGGGAAACAGGCTCTGTTCCTTCGGGCAGTGGTGATAGTTTTTCGGTTGTCGCCACTTCAGGTTCTTTCACTTCCTCAAGAGTAAAAACAGCATTACCAAATTGGACCCGCTCTCCAAGCTGAAGATTCGTCGCTTCCTCTAAAGCAGAGCCTCGGATATAGGTTCCATTGGAAGAACCCAAATCTTCAACCCAGAAACCTTCGAGGACGTTGTAAATTCGGGCATGAACTCGACTCAACGAGCGATCATTGATAACAATATCAACTTCTTTCCCTCTCCCCAATTCCAAGATTCCTTCACGCAGGTAATAGGAAGTATCATTGTCCACATTTTTAAGAACGAGTCGAGTTGCCATAATAGGAATATCTATCAAAATTCAACTATTGCAAGCATGTGTAGCTTAAGAACAGAATAACTGCAATCAATGAATCATCAAACTGTGCAGTGTCCTTATTGTGGAGAACCCTTTGAGGTGGCAATCGAAACAGAACTTATTGATCAAAATTGGATCGAAGACTGTCCAGTCTGTTGTCAGCCTATTTTGTTTATCATGAAAAGCGAAGATCTAGAGATATTTCTCGAAGTCCGCCGCCCTTAGCTCTCTTGTTTCAGATGCCGACCCGAGTAGGAGGTCACATCATTAGGATGGAAGCCGAAAATATAAAAGTCAAAATTTGGCCTCTCAAAGATCTCATTATGAAGATCAGGAATCTCGATTATAACTGGCTACCGGTTCGGCATCTGAAACAAGAGAGCTAAGGGCGGCGGACTTCGAGAAATATCTCTAGATCTT
>JBCCKK010000052.1:0-14069 GCA_039027395.1 Verrucomicrobiota bacterium
TCGAAATGGCCATAAACAAGACTTCTACCGCTGGCTAAAGCAACACAAGCCCGACGTTATCTTAACGCACGATGTTATTGGAAAAGAAACGATTTCAGAGTGGCTAGAGCAAGAAGGCTACGACATCCCGAACGATATAGGAATTGTGAAGCTAGAACTTGTCCACGGACTTGAAAGCACGGCTTCCGGCGTCGCTCCTCCCTACAAGCAATTAGGCTCTTGGGGAGTGGATCTCATGGTTAATCAACTCTACACCAGCCTTCCGATGACCGGCCCCCACCAACGTGGAGTCTACCCCCATGGACAATGGCATTCGGGTCAAACCACTCGCAAACAACCAAGCTAGACTAAGGGCTTACTGAAACCATTATTGGTCTTTTCCGAAAGAGCTCGATTGGCTATCGGTTCTTTCTGCGGTTGCGTGTATTTCTGACGCCACATGATTCGCTCATGAGGAGGTAGTTCCTTAAGCATTACCTCAAAGAATGGGTCTTGGGTCTGAGCCATCCAACGCAACAGTTTTCGACCAAGATCTGAAATAACAGGCACCTTTCCTTCTTCTTTAACTAGATTATTGAGTTCGTGAGGATCCTCTTGTAAATCGAAAAGCTGATACGGTTCCGCCTCTCCTGTTCCCCGCTCTCGAACCACCAACTTGTAGCGGTTAGTGATCACACACCGCCGATTCCCCTGCCAACCTTGTCCATGAAACCAGTCAAACCAAGGATGTTGCACTTCGGCAAAAACCTCATCATGTGGGGATGATTCCCCGTGCAACAGACAAGGAGCCAAGGAAGCTCCTAACATTCTTGAAGGGATCTCTAGTCCAACCAAATCCAATAAGGTAGGCGCAATATCACAAGAGCTCGCTAACCCTTCAATACGTCTACCTGCTGCGATTTTACCAGGCCATTTTGCGACGAGAGGTACGTTCAAAGACTCGTCATAGAATTGATTTTTGCCAACGAGCCCGTGGGACAGCACCTGGTCTCCATGATCCGAACTTAGAACGATCAGTGTTTCATCGGCGCATCCAATTTGATCCAATCCATCTATGAGGCGGCCAATCGCATCGTCTACACCCCGCACCTGAGCATGGTATTGTGCCATAACTTCAAGTGCCTGCTCTTTTAATTCATCCGGAACGTTAGGTGCAAGCTCCGTTACGCTGTCCCGAGCTTCATCAAAATAATGCTCCAACTCAGGTGGAAGAATATCATAGGGGCCATGAGGAGGATTATAACTTAAAGCCAGCATTTGTGGTTCTCCACGACCGTGACCATCGCCTAGAGTTTCTAAAGCCAAAGCCGTATCCATGAACGGCGCCCAGGTTTCTGGCGAATCAATCCGCTCACCTTCATCGCTATAGTAGAAAGGATTTAATCGAGGTGATCCCGTCTGAAAGCTGCGAAAATCGCCATCGAACCCCAATCGTCGAGGCCCCGGAGGAATAGGGCCACGCTGAGCATCATTGTGCCATTTACCAAAATAAGAACAACGGTAGCCAGCCGCAGTTAATACATGCGCATAAGTCGTTTCAGTCGGGTCCAGCTGGCGATCATTCATCATATACACCTCACCCCGATCATCTCGCAATGCATGAGCAGGTCGCCCGGTCATAAGCGACCCCCTGGAAGGAGTACACATTGGGTAGTTCACCATCGCACGAGAGAATGATGTACCTTCGCGAGTTAACCGATCCATATGAGGAGTAGGAACCGGTCCTCCTTCACATGAAAGCGATATACGACGAAGCTGGTCAGGAAAAACAAAAACAATATGGGGTAACTTCACCCACAGAGCGTTGATACTACGGTCAATAATGTCAAACTCCCCATTACGCAAACGCTTGCGCCATTGACAGTTAGTTATTAACCACTCTACCTATTCGATTGCAACTACCGCTTGCGAATGCAAATCGTGATACCTGCAATAGATCCAATCATCCATCGCCACCTTCCTCTAAACGAAAGTAGGAGATCTCATGCTCATCAGTCGGGACACTTTCATATGAAGCTTCACCCAACACACAGACAGCGCGTTCTTCGTTTGTAGGCCCATCTCCGGCAATAATCAAAAGGACTCACAAAACGTTTAGCCCTTCTTCTACTCCCCAGGAGTTCACGCTCTGCGGGCGCTTTTGGTAACTAAACAAGTATTCGGTGCCTAAGCGCTAAACCAAAGTTACTTTTGCGATATTTTAATTTTTAAGCAAATTTCCAACATGTTTCACAAACTTACCTACCTATTAATAGGTGCACTATGGATTCACTGCACCCACAATGCTTATTCGCAAATCCTCACCTTCAGCTTCACGGGCAGCGGGGCAAATCGCCCTACCGTCAATCAACCCTGGACCAATACGTCATCCATCAACTCAAGCCTTAACCTCATTAACGGGTTTCGATACGGAGTCATTGCCTCGAATCCCAATGCTGCAGGTAATGGCTTGTCCACTCCGCAAGGAGGGGCAACAGATCCCAACAATGCACTTAGTGCCCGTAACTGGGGAGGCAACAGTCTAAGTAATGCGCTCAGCTCTAACGATTATCTTACATTCTCCATTCGAGCCGATAACGGCTCAGTCATTAATTTGGATGGAGCCGCGATTAATCTCACCTTAGGACGACTCAATTTTGGAGGTCCCAGCAATTATGCTATTTTCACGAGCGTCAATGGTTTCGCTGCATCGCAAGCTGTCGACTCTGGAACTCTTGGCTCCTCGGGCGACTATACTCCACGCGTTATCAGTTTTACCCTCTCGGGCTCTCAATACAACAATCTCTCGGGCACGGTTGAATTTCGTATCTACGCCTACAACGGCAACGCTCAAAACGGCACCCTGGCTTTAACCGCTTTCGCCATCGGAAGTGGAAGTTCCGTGACTACCAGCGGGGGAGGAGGTCCCACAGAAACCACTCCCGCTTATATCGGAATTCGAGGAGAAAACTTCAGTAAAATCATTGGCATGGGTGCAGACGCAGCCCGTATTCCTTTCGATATGAACAAATTCTCCGAAGCCGGAAATGGCCAAGCAGGTCCGTATCCATTTAACGACAGCGACCCTAATGATGATGAAGATGATGGCTTAGACGATGATATCGAAGCCTATTACAGTGCAGGGGTTACCATGATTGGATCACTGAGTTATTGTCCGACCTGGGCCAACCGAAACACCTGGAATCAGTATGGCTATACGTTGACCGATCCAGGCAATGGATTCGAAAACCACTGGTGCCCTCCTGACAACATCAATGTCTGGAAAGATATGTGCCGGAAAGTCATGGAAGAAAACCTAGGAAAGATTTCACACTATGAAATCTGGAACGAACCCGGGGGACATTTTTTCTTACCTCCGGGTGCCCGCCCCAATGATCAAAATCAAGACATTGGAGTAGTAAGAGAATTAATCAGAGAAAAATATATTCCTCTTTGCAAGGCAGCCTATGAAGCGGCCCAAGAACTCAACGCCATCCACGGAACAAATATCCGGATCTTTACCATTGCCTCCCATACTGATCATTTAATCAACACTACAGAAGGTAGTTGGACCGATTGGTGTTTCGAAGAAAAACTACCGGATGGAACAGGCATCCTCGACTACTCAGACGGCCTTGTAATGCATATCTACCCCTTCCCGTATCAAGGATCGGGTGCCTTTGATATTCAATGGGTCAACTGGACCAACCGAATCAAAGAGTACTACAATGCAAACAACGTTAACCTCCCAATTTGGGTTACCGAATTTGGTTACCAGAAAAATCCGGACCCCGTTCGCTATCCCTTCGCCAACGATTATGAGCCAGCCATTGTTTACGCTCAACACTTACAAATGCTTGCCACGGCGCACCAAAACAAACCAATGGTCGAAGGTCTCATTAAATTCCGCCTAGAGTACACGACTCCTTCGGATTTTGATGATAACGGATGGGGCGTCTGGGATCCATCAAACAACAATGAACTTCCAGGGTTTGCCGCGCTGGAGTTTCTCTATGGCATTACTGCAAATATGGAAACTTACAGCGTCATTGAATCGGCGACCACCTCCGACCCCGGAGACACGTTTCAACCTCCTGGAGGCGACTTACCCTCTCTGCCCAATAACCGCGTGCACGCGGTCCACATCAAACACTTTGACGGTACTGAATACGTCTTTATTGGCGCCTGGCGCATGCAATACGACCCTTACGCCTATAATTCCGAATTCGGATTCGAGAACGAACCTGGAGACAACTTTGGTCCGGATCCTTGGCAGACTTATCCTTGGCATTGGTTAGATCCATTTCCAAGCGCTGATGATTGGGACAACACCCTGGGAATTGGCCCCAAAACCGTTGATCTCATCATCCCTGGAAATTTCAGCGATTGGACGGTTCAGCGCGTTAATGAAAACGGTACGGTGTCTCCTTACAACGGGTTCACCAAGCAATCACAACAGATCATCTTTGATGATGTTTTCCTCTTTGCCCCCACGGATGTCGAATCTCCTGCGGCAAAACTGCTGAAACCTGAAGGCCAGTTCTTTCTACTCACGAAACCAGGTAACACTGAACCTCCCCTTATGGAAGCAGGTGAAGTGCAGTGGACCCAAAGCAGCGGCTGGAAAACTGTCAGTCTCGATGGCAACTACAATGATCCCATTATTGTCGTAGGCCCTGTAAGTTATCAAGGCGGCGACCCTTGCACCATTCGTGTGCGCAATGTTGAGTCTAATAGTTTCCAATTTCAAGTTGACGAATGGGACTACCTCGACGGTAACCATGGCGCTGATGAAACCATGGGCTATGTTGTTATGGAAGCCGGGGAATACACCATTGGTGGACGCAAGTGGGAAGCCGGAAAAATTAACTCTGTAAATCAAAACTGGACGACTCAAAATTTCCAACGCAATGATTTCGACGGAAATCAAACTGTCCTAACACAAGTAACCACGATTAATGAATCTTCAGCCGTTACCGTTCGAATGCGGAACATTGATAACGATAGCTTTCAAATAAGGCTTCAGGAAGAGCAAGCTGGAGGAAATCATGCTGCCGAAACGATCCATTACATCGCGGTGGAAGCAGGAAGTGGCACTGAACAGAATATGAAATTTCTTTCTGCCAGTTCCGGAAATACCGTTGATGAAGTTTGGGAAACCGTCAACTTTGGCACCACCATCAATTCGCCGTTTATCCTAGGTCAGATCGCCACCACGAATGGAGGCGATCCCTGCGCATTGCGCTACCGTTCATTAACGTCTAGTAGTGCGCAATTCCTGGTTGAGGAGGAAAAGTCTTCCGATACGGAAGTTGCTCACAATAACGAAGAAGTCCGCTATCTTGTAATCGAAGGTAATTAGAAAATAAACTGATAGTCTCACCGTAGCTTTTCCGCTGCAGTGAGCAGCCTAGTTAAACCAAGACCCAATAAATAATTAAAACCCCTTCGGATTGGCAACATATTCACCGCCCCGGCACTGCTTCAGGTAATTCAGAGCGTGAACTTGTCCAGTCATTTCTAAATCATTCTGATAATACGGGTCATGCCAACCTTCAATATCAATCGTGCTCGTATAATTAGCTGCACACAAAATATCGATAATCTGCTTCCAGTCCGTATCACCAAAACCCGGATGACGATGGTGAGCAATAGAGTGGTCTCCACAAATCCCCTTTTCTGCGATAACATCTCGATACACCGAGGCATCCTTACCATGCACATGGAACACCTTATCAATCCACTTGCGCAATTGAGGAATCGGATCCATCAATTGGCAAAGCTGGTGACACGGCTCCCATTCTAGACCAACATTTTCAAATGGAGTTGCATCAAACATCAACTCCCACGCATCAGGATGGAACGCAATATTCCAATCGCCCGTCTGCCAGTTCCCACCCATTGGACAGTTTTCAAAGGCAATACGCACTCCCTTATCCTGAGCGTGCTTAAGTAGAGGCGTGAATACTTTCTTGTAAGTTTTAATCGAATCCGGAACAGAACAGTCACGGACCCTTCCAGCAAAACCGCAAACGAGATCGGTTCCAAATAAGTGGGCATGGTCAATTGCTGACCGCCACGCAGCCACTCCTTGTTTATCCAATTTCGACGTTCCGAGCGGATTTCCAAAAACACCTAGAGAAGAAACTTTGCTATCATACTCTTCAAGCGTTGGTTTAAGCTCGCTGGCAAGCTCTTTGAGATTCACTCCTTCTAGGGTTTGCCAGAAATTGATCTGATAAGACTCAAATCCATATCCAGCAATCTTCCGAATATACTCCGCTGTTCGCTTACCTTTTCCAGCTAACGTTCCGATCCGTATCATTCGATCGCGCGACTTTTTGATACCTTTTTTCTTCTTCATGATTAGAAATCAATCTCCCGGCATTTCTCAGCACTCTCAATCGCTCGTTCAACCATCATAAAACTGTGCACATTATCCGATGCAACCGTCAGTGGGTTTGTATTGGTCTCGATCGCTTGGAAAAAATCTCCAATCAGGCCGGCATGCCCTTCACGGTATTCTTCTAATTTTAGAGGTTCATAGGTCTCTTTTTTGTAGTCTTGGAAAAATTGACTAAGATCTCGATCTCCCGGCAAAAATTCAGCTTCGATTTTCGAATCTCCATCCCACAGAATTGTTCCCTTGGTTCCAATAATCCGCCAAGCTGAATTCCAATCGGTATGATGTCCATCGGCGGCCCAACTCCCTCGGTAATTAAAAACAACACCATCTTCCATCTTAAACAAAGCATGGGCAGACCCGCCGTAGTTGCACCAAGCACCGTCTGGGTTAAATTCGTGACAGAATACAGAGGTCGCATTCTTTCCTGAAAGATAGCGTGCTGAATCAAAAGTATGAATCGCCATATCAGCTAAGAGGACGTGAGGCATATCTCTGCGAAACCCATCAAAGTGCGCTGCCATAAAGAAGTCTGCGTTAATCGTGTGCACGTCACCAATAAGACCACTTTGGATCAATTCAATAACTCGGCGCACGCTTCCTAAATACCGCCTGTTTTGAATAACGGAAAACACCCGCTCGTGTTCGTCAGCCAATTTGATCAACTCCATTGCCTGTGATGACTCAGAAGCGACGGGCTTTTCACCCAATACATGACACCCAGCTTCAAGGGCGATCTTTGTTACGGAATAGTGCCCCTCCGGTATCGTACAATCGAAAACGACGTCAGGCTTGGCCTCTTCAATACCCGACTTGAGACAAGAACCAATCCAAGTATCACTCATTTGATACTTTTCTGCCTTTGCTTTAGCCGCTTCCGGCCTTAAATCGACTAAAGCTACAATTTTACCCTGTTCTTGAAAAAAAGTCTGAGCCGGAGTCAGCCAAGCATCGGCGATACCTCCACACCCAACTAATAAGATTCTGTGCTTACTCATCCTACAAATATACCTTCATAGAAGGGCTAAATCGAGTCGTGATACTTGTATTTAGCCGAAAACTATTGCAGATTTCTGACATGAAATTTTATCCCAATTCTCCCCAGGAACGCTTTCAAGTGTACCGATCTATACTCGAAGAGAACTTGAAACGAAATGAACGAGGCCTTTTGCCGTTTCAAAGTCCAAAACTTAAAGGATTACGCTCCCGAAAAGAAAAATTCCAATTTCACGCAACACCCGAGCTCTTTTTTCAACTGTCAGGGAAAACCCGCTATACCTTTCCTTTTCAACAATTTTCATCTAATTCAAATTCGGTAACTCTCGTGCCCTGCAACATGCCTCATTTTGAAGAAGGCTTTCGCTCTCAAGGAAAATTTCTCGAAATGATTCTCATGTTCAACCCAGAAGGTTTTTCCCTACATCTGGCTTCATGTCGCCCCGATCGGCGGATCTTGTCTGGGCCAATCGATGTATTTCCCTCTCGGCACAATCGACAGCTGATACAGTATCTGGATGATATCGCGGAATCCTGCCACACAATTAAAGCTCCTGAGCTTCTAGCCCGTTGCCTCCTGAGCGCTGTACTTTGTATTCTCATAAGGGAAAGCCATCGAGCAAGTTCTTACCCACAAACGGAACACTCCAAAGTGTCCAGAGCCCGAAACATCATCTCGGCCGAGTTCACTAATGCTAAACTCACGGTAACCCAAATTGCAGAAGACATTCAGTGTTCAGCCGACTACTTATCCCGATTATTCCAGCAAGAAACCGGACAAACCTTGATCAACTATCTTAACAATCGAAGAATCGAGCACGCCCAACATTTATTAAAAAATTCTGACCTCAATTGTGCCGAGATTGCCTGGGCCTCCGGTTACTCTTCACCATCTTACTTCAACCGTGTTTTCGTTCAACGCCTCCAAGTCACTCCTAAAGTTTTCCGAAGCTTGCACTAGATTTCCGCTAACTGTATAATTTTCTAAATATTCTTATTTAAAAGAAGTTTTTTGCGACGGCCATGCCGATTCACTTACGGCGAAAGAAGCATCCTGGCACCTAGACCCAGAAGAAAACCGATGGAGATGGTGGTAGCAGTAAACTGCTGCAAAAAAGCTTAACGATCGCTGAAACGTTTTGGCTCAATGGCAAATTACACTTGAGCCAAGTCTGCTTTTCATCTTCAGTTATCTCGCTGTCTATGAAAATGTCTCGATCAACTCCTGGCTGGTTAGCTGACGCCATCTTTTATGAAATCTACCCACAAAGTTTTATGGATACCAATGGGGATGGTATCGGTGATTTAGCGGGAATCATTCAAAAACTAGATTATATCCAATCTCTGGGTTGCACCGCAATTTGGCTTAACCCCTGCTTTGAATCGCCATTTGGGGATGCTGGGTATGATGTTAGTGACTTCTACAAAGTTGCCCCTCGCTACGGAACGAATCGAGATCTCACCCGGTTGTTTCGAGAAGCCCATAAACGGGGAATGAAAGTCTGTCTAGATTTAGTCGCGGGCCACACATCCATCGAACATCCTTGGTTTAAGGCATCCTCTTCTCCCCAAAAAAACAAGCACAGTAATTGGTATGTTTGGACAGACAATCCTTGGATAGAAAGTGCCGGCAATCTCAGCATGGTTCGTGGCTCAAGTGATCGAAGCGGTGCTTTCGCAAGCAACTTCTTCTTTTTTCAACCGGCATTAAACTACGGTTTCTATAAACCTGATCCTAAACAACCTTGGCAGCTACCGATGGATCACCCAGATGTTCTAGCGCTGCGAGAAGAAATGAAAAATATCATGCGCTTTTGGATGAATCTTGGCGCCGATGGATTCCGCGTAGATATGGCCATGTCACTTGTCAAAAACGATCCTAATCTTAAAGGAACCATGCAATTCTGGTCTGACATTCGAAACATGTACGATAAGGAATATCCTAACAACGTATTAATTGCTGAATGGTCTTACCCAAAATATGCGTTGAAAGCCGGATTCCATATTGATTTCATGATTCATTTCGGAACAGAAGCCTACACAACACTGTTCCGCAATGAAGTAGAGCGGGATGCCTTCCGAGCACCAAACAGCAAAAGCAAAGGCAACAGCACTAGTTTCTTTGATAAAGCCGGTAAAGGCAGTGTAACCACGTTCCTAAAGCATTACATCGACCATTACCAAACAACTAAATCATTAGGTTATATTTCCCTTCCTACTGGAAATCATGACATCACACGGATCTCGCTCGGAAGAACCACACGTGAATTGGAACTCATCTACAGCTTTCTTTGGACAATGCCCGGTATTCCCTATCTATACTATGGTGACGAAATTGGTATGCGCTATCTGCCGGACCTGGAGTCCAAAGAAGGTGGATACGGGCGCACTGGATCGCGGACTCCAATGCAGTGGAATAACAGGAAGAACGCCGGTTTTTCAACAGCTCACGCTACTAAGCTTTATCTACCCATCGATGGCAGTAAAAATCGCCCAACCGTCGAGGATCAAGAAATTCGAAAGACTTCTCTTCTCAACCATGTGCGATCTCTTTCAAATCTCCGTCGAACGCATCCGGTTTTGGCCAATGATGGGATCTTCGAGGTCGTTCATGCCAAACGCAATGGCTTCCCGTTCATCTATCTAAGGAGAAAGGGGAAGCAGAAGTACTTAGTTGCCTTAAATCCCTCGAACCGCTCAACATCAACAAAACTAAGAACCCTCAAGTTTAAAAAAGCTCCAGAGCCGCTCATCGAAAAAGGTGCTCATTGGGAGTCAAATGAAACTCTACCGACAATCGAACTCAAGCCGGTTTCCTACGGAATCTATAAGTTGTAAGTAAAACGCTTTGGATTATTAAATCCCAAAGAAAGCTATTGCTGCTTCTTTCGACTTTTTCGGACGGAAGTGAATGACGGCCTTCCCCGAGTCGGTTTCCAATACATCGAGCGGACCGACCGCTTCCCATGACTTCGCAACGAGATTGTGGATATGATATGTATAGTCACCCTCCTTACTGGCAAAGAAGACGACAGCTCCCTTTCCGGATCTCTCACAAATCTTTTCGTAAATTTCCGGGCTTCCAGCAACTATACCTGTTCTTACCGGGTAACTTGATGTGATTTCGTTACGCACTTTTTTGTAAAGACTTAACCATCCCCTCATACGAGTAACTCCATCTTCTGAGATAGAACACAAGTCTCCCCAAATCCCATTGTGCCCAAGAATTAGTGACGCGACGCTTCCCAGTTGATTCTCCGAAGGATCATCCGGAAAATAGTGTGTGAGAAATAGGATTGAGGGGATCCAATCATCATAAGTAAGCGTAGAACGGCAAACCCAATCGCGAGCGGGTCCCGGGAAGAAGAAAAGATTTACGTTCCTACCTTCCGGAACAGGTACATCGAAGTTTTCATAATAGGGACCGTTGTTGATCAAAAAGTATTTGCCAGCGGCTAAGAAACCAAGCCCTACACAACGTCCACCTTCCGTTACATCGAAATCAACAATCGCCTCAGGACAGGCCTCTGTCAGATCTTCAACAATTCGGGTCATTGCTCGAGCTAGTTCAAATGCATAGCACTCGGAGCGTTCTTGCGCGGAATTTTTTTCGGTCCCATGTTCATGGTTCGCACTATTCGATCCATACTGGGCAATCGCATCCCATTTGAAGTAGCTGACTCCTACTTCTTCAACGAGTCGAATCAACTCCTCTGTGAATGCTTTACGATAGCGACTTACTAAACTGAGTTCCATACTTGCCTCAGTTTCCCAAACCGGGAACGCTTCTTTTGCAACTCCATCAAGGGTCATAACACAGTCCTGATGATCTCTAAACATTTGACTCGAAACCGCAGCAACGGTTGGGTTGAACCAGAGTCCGAGTTTCATTCCGTAGTCATCCAGTTTTCGTTTTACCTTTTTCAGGTTGTCCGAGAACCGTTGACGATCAACTTGCCAATCCCCCGTCTTTTCATACCACCCCGTATCGATGACGAACACATCGACGCCAATCTGGTGCGCGACTTCAATTTCTTTTAGAATTCTCGATTCGTTCATCGAATCCAAATAGGTCTTTTTATTCCAATCTTGGTTACGCTCCTGATAGTTCCAGGTATTGTAAAAAATGTAGGGTTTACGGCTCTCGCGATTGTCGCACATATCGTTCAAAACGAAGTCGCGATAGATTTAGCTAAAGAGCGCAATCCTCCTTCATTAGCCCCTAATTGAAACCAAATAGATTCGAAGGGCCTTAGTTCATCAACCTTCTGGCCATGATAATAGTTGCCTTTTGTCGCCCTAAGAGCCACTTCATGTTGAGGTGAAAGGTGATATTTAAGAAATGCATCCGGTGCTTGAGAACCATGCTCATACCCAAGAATCAGACTCGTTTCACTCTGCTCACAAGCAAGAAGGGGGCCCATTAATGCGTCTGAGTTTTCCCATTGTTCTTGAGTAATTGAACATTCTGTTAGAGAAAAGCTATGGATGGTCTCAATAAACTCACTGAGGCGAATCTCTGTGGCTTTAGGTGCGCTTAAAAGGTTTAGTGTGTAGTATTCGAGATGATCTGACTTAAGCGTCTTTGTCAGATGCACTGGAACCTTCGAAAGTAGCTGATATTTGAATCGGACAATGGGTCCAGATCCAACATGAAAGAAGGTCTTCAATTCGAGTGAAAACGGTGAATCTAGCTGAAAGGTTACGCAGTAGTGCCCCGGATTTCTTTGGTTTGAAGAATCAATCGTAACCGATCTGGCTTTTGCGGGCACAGCGATCCCCTCGAGCTCAAATTCAGGCGCTGTATCGCAAATGTTTGCTGAGTCGCCCGGTGCTTGTAGCACCACAACCCTTCTTGGTTCTCTGCTAATTCGATGATGTAATGCTCGTTGCCAATCACCAATCCATAGTCTCTCTTGAGACCAACTAGCGTAAACGCTCGAATTAGGCAAACCGTTGTCTTATGTTGAGTTTTAATCGAATTAGATGTGTATTTGATAGACCTCGTTATGATCAGGATCGAAAACCTCGTCATCCACTGCGCAACCAAAACGTTTCCCGAAGACCACCAAGAAGAACCTTGGCCGAAGCTACTCCATCCACTTGACTTATATGAGGATCAAAACCCTCCTCCTAAAGGAGGAAAGAAATCTCCGCCTCAGGTGCGCCAGTTCTTTCTGGAGATTCAAACCGACTCGGATATCTCCGGGTGGTATGGCCCGATTACAGAGATCCAGAAGACCCTTATTCTTCAACAGCTACGTCCACTTTTGATGGGCAAAAATCCGTTATCAATCGAGACATTACAGGATCAAATGCTTCGATTGGAACGCCATGGGCGAAGTGGCCTATTTATGACAGCTATCAGTATGGTCGATATCGCTTTGTGGGACTTGAAAGGCAAGTTCCTTAATCTACCGGTCTATGAGTTGCTGGGTGGACCAACACGCGACAGGGTTCCAGCCTATGCAAGCATGTTGGGTTATTCTAATAACCCTGATATCGCAGGTCCGTTGGCTATAAAGATCCAGCAGGACGGGTATCCTGCTCAGAAATGGTTCTTCCCATTTGGTCCCAAGGACGGGCCTAAAGGGATGTCGGAAAACATCAGGTTTGCAGAGGGCTTAAGAGACGCTGTCGGCCCCGACTATCCGCTTATGTTCGATGCTGCCATGAGTTGGAATGAAACCTATTCGATCGATCTCCTAAAGAAACTGGAACCGATTCATCCCTATTGGATCGAAGAACCCGTTCCGCCGGAAAGAATTCAAGGATTTCAGGCGATTAGAAGAAATACGTCGATTCGACTAGCCACGGGTGAACATGTCTATGGACGATGGCAAACTCTAGAACTACTTAAGTCCGGAAGCATTGATATCTTACAAAACGATCCTGTATGGACTGGAGGAATCACAGAACAGCTAAAGATTGCTTCACTGGCATCTTCGTTCGGGATCCCCCTCATCGCCCACGGACACGCCTTATTACCACCACTTCATTTAGCTTTCGCTCTATCACCGGAAACGGTTCCCATGGTGGAGTATTTGGTGCGAGTCCAAAACGGAAAGCAGTATTTTGAGAAGAACCCACTCAAACCCGACCAAGGTCATTTCTCAATACCGAACACTCCAGCCTTGGGGCTAGAATTCGATGAGGCCAAGTGGGATACATTCGAAACACTCGATTAGCTTACCGGTCCCCAGCAACATCTTTGATAAAGCCAAGCCGAGCCGATATCTGTTCTGCCTGTTGAATCAATTCAGTCCCCACTTGCTTGAATTGCTTCTTGGGCAATCTTTGTGTGGGAGCCGAAATTGATAGGGCGGCACACACTTTTGATCCTTGATCGTAGATAGGTGCCGCTACACACCGGACTCCTGACTCTCGCTCTTCGTCATCAACACCATAGCCAAGTTGTTTCGCTTGAAGTGCCGCACGATACAACGCCTGAGGTGTCGTTATTGTATTTTCGGTAAATGCTCGATAAGGACCTTCCCCCATGAGGACGATCACTTCTTTCTTTGGCATTCCAATCAAAAGTACTTTTCCTGCCCCCGTGCAATAGAGTGGGAGCCGAGCGGCTAAGCGGGTAAACATACGAACAGAATGAACACCTTCTACCTGATGCATATACACCACCTCTGCTTGATCTCTTACAACCAGATTCACATTCTCGCCAAATCGCTCAACA
>JBCCKK010000053.1:0-14010 GCA_039027395.1 Verrucomicrobiota bacterium
AAAACCGATCTCGGCTGAACCTTGGGCAGAAAATACATCTGAAATTACCAATGATGGAGGCATCAAAGCCATTGGCCAGACCCGTGCTTGGAACCCAATTATCCGCATTCCTTTAAAAGACTTGGGAGAAGGCCAAGTAGCTCTCTGGGTTCAACATCGGAATGGTCCTGTTCAATTAAAAGCGCTCTCTCCGATTGAGGGACAAATCGAGCGTAAGTGGTCTTGGGAGAACAGTGCCAAATGGAATTGGGCCATGCTTTATAGCGGCCCCGTTGATGAACTTGAAGGCGATCTTATTGTGATTCGAGGGAATGCCAACGACGGCCCTGCTACGGAAATCGGCCAAATCGTAATCGATAAAGAACTAACGTGGGCGCCCAAAGGAAAAGAAGCCCCTTCCGGAACTGCTTCAATTTCTCAGCCATCAGGCTGGGCACCTCCGTCCTGGAATGATCGACGCAAAAGCTTTGCTGCATCGCGCGATCAGGATAAGGGAGGCATCGTATTCTTGGGTGATTCGATTACCAAAGGCTTCAAGCTCGACAAGTTCTTCCCCGGGCAACAAATGGTGAATCACGGAATTGTCGGGGACCTTAGCCAAAACATGGCCCTTCGTTTGAAAGAAGATGTCCTTCCTCTAGAACCCAAAGCACTTGTTATTCTTGCTGGCACTAATGATCTAAAAGACAACCACCCCGCCGACAAAGTAAGCCAACGCCTCCTTGCTCTTTGTGACACGATGCACAAGAACAATGCTGAGACAGAAGTGATTCTCTGCCTTATCATGCCCCGGGGAATCGGTAAAAACCCGGAACGAGTTAGTGCCGCGAACGAATTATTAAAATCCGGGGCGAAGGAGCGCCCTTGGCTAAAGGTCTGTGACCTGTGGACACCCATGGCACTTCCCGACGGATCTGCGAACCCGGACTATTTTGGAGATGGAGTTCATCCCATTAGTGCTGGCTATAAAGTGTGGGCCGAGGTAATTAAGCAATTTCTTCCAGGAACTTCTTCATCCGAAAGCAGCCAAGATTCCTATTCCTGAGCGATCAAACGCCCAGTAGTAAGTAACCTGATGGGACCTCTTCTATGAGTCTTGTGTAGTATGCATGGTGCTAGCCTGCCGCGAATCATCGTCGACACCGACATGGCGAGCGATTGCGATGACGCGGGGGCAATAGCCGTACTCCATGCGTTAGCTGACTTACAGGAAGCTGTCATACTAGGAATCGTTTCAAACAACAAAAGCCTCCATTCGATACGCGCTGTCCAAGCGTTTAATAATTACTACGGGCGTCCCACAGTTCCCCTTGGACGGAGTCTCAAGCATGGTGTTGGAGATTCCGAGATACCGGTTTACGAAAAAATTGCGAATACCTCGCCGTATGCAACCCTCTCCTTGAAAGGGGCCGAAAATCTACCACCAGCTTACAAGCTTTATCGCCGTCTGTTGGCTCACGAGCAAGACAGGTCCGTTCGAATTGTTTCTATTGGCCATTTGAACAATCTGTACGATTTACTTCTTTCCCCACCTGATGAATTAAGTCCGCTAAGCGGGATGAGTCTCGTTGCCTCCAAACTAGCTCAATGTGTCGTAATGGGAGGGGTTTATCCTCACTCCCAGAATCAAGAGGGAGGTCACGAGCACAACTTTGGCGCTCGTGGATCAGCATTATATTCTCACAAGCTATTTAACGTTCTCTGGCCGGAGAATGTTTCTCTAGTCTTTGTTGGATTCGAATTAGGCGAGCAAGTACAGACGGGAACCGAGCTCGCCCATCTTTCAGATGATAACCCGATTCGAGAGGCCTATCATATCCATGAATCGAAACCTTTATTGGCGGGCAGAGCAAGTTGGGATCAAATTGCCGTTTTATACTCGATTCGTAATGAGAATCCTCAATGGTCTCTCATTCGTGGGGGCTATAACTATATCCATCCTAATGGCGGCAACGAATGGCGTATCTCACCCAATTGCAACCACGCCTATCTGACAGCAAATGACACGAAGGATCTAGCCCAAGAAATCGAAAACTTGATGTCACGAGAACCTAACTCCCGGCCACACACTTCAAAAAGCCACCTAACGCCATCGTAAGATGATATACTTATCATCTTTTGTAGACTCTACATTTTCTCAATTTCTCTAGGCCAATTTAAGGCAGACAGAGACACCAAAAGCTGCCATTAACGCGTTAGGAGGCTAAATCACTCAACGGTTGAGTATTCTCCTATTTGCTTAAGATATCAATTATTGGAATCGTGCTCTCGAACCAAAACCAAATATGAGTAAACTAAAACTAATTACAATCGCCGTGGCAGTTTTTGGACTGCTATTTGAGGGAGCTGTTACGACAGAGGCCGGGTGGTCAAAGGTCCGGAGAGATGCGTTTAACAGCTGGAACTCGTCTTACTGGAGTAAAAGCTATCCATGGGGAAATGGATTCAGCAATACACCAAAAACCTACTACTCACCGAACAATGTTTGGGTATCGGGCGGGTCATTGAATCTGAAAGCCTCTGGCGTTAACTGGGCAGGCAAAGAGTGGACGGGCGCGGCTTGTAACTCGTTCCAGAAGATTGAACGCTCCTACGACTCTCGCTGGTTGGCCCGGGTCAAAGTGCCACATCGCAACGGTGTAAACCCAGCGTTTTGGCTGGCTGCATCAGATCGCCAATGGCCACCTGAAATCGACATCTTCGAATCGCCAGGCGGAGTGAATTCAGGAGGTAAGCGTGCCTACATGACGCTTCATTTTCCAGGAGGTGGAAAATCGACTTCAACTTGGACTGCATCAACCCAGCTGGGCAGTAAATTCCGCATTTACGAAGTTCAGTGGCGGTATAGTTCGGTGAAATGGTATATTGATGGCGTTCAAAGAAAATCGTATACGACCACCAGCAAAATTCCTCACGAAACGATGTACGCCCTCTTCTCTATGGAAGTTGGTGAAGGAAGTGGATGGTGGGGAACTCCTCAGTTAAACAATTGGGAATCTGTAATGAAAGTCGACTACTTTGAAATGTATCGTTGGCAATAGTCCTAAAGAACACTTATTTCCTAAATCAAACGGTTCATGGCAGAAGAAAACTTCCCATTAATCAATTTGAACACTACTCGACCATCTTCCTTCTACGGAAGATGGTTGTGTGTCATTTCAATATTAACGATTACAGCATGCAGTCCGCAGGAAAACAGTCTTTCAACTCAACTGCAGACCACAGAGAGCAAGTTCAGCTATGCGCTCGGTGAACAGATAGCTGAAAACTACCGCAAGCAAGGAATCATGATCGATTCGGACTCCTTCGTCCAAGGGCTTCTAGATGAATTAGAAAATAATCCAGCAGGAATAACCGACCAAGAAATCGAGCGAAGCTATAGAAATCTAGAAACCCTAATTAGCGATCACAAAACAACCGTTGCCGCTCGAAATTTGCAACCCGGCCGAGAGTTTCTCGTAAGCAATAGAAAGCGACCAGAAGTATTCACGACCTCATCTGGCCTTCAATATGAAATCATCAACGAAAACACAGGAGCCCGGGCTGATGCAGACAAAGATGCAGTTATTGATTATCAGGCAAATCTCATCGATGGAACCGAGGTTGATTTTTCATTCGGAATGCCCAGACCTATTACCGTGTCGTTGGCGGGAAGCCTGATTCCTGGACTTACCGAAGGCATACTCATGATGGCAGTCGGCGAAATCTACAAATTTTATATTCCAACTGATTTAGCCTACGGAGAAGAAGGCACCGATACGATTCCCGGGAATTCGGTTCTTATTATTCAGGTCAAACTCATTTCTCTCATTTCAGAAAACGAACCCACTTCATGAAACTCTTCCCCACATTAAGCCTAATTACGAACGTCATTCTTGTTGCTTTGATCTTCTTAAGTCCAACAGCTTTCCAAGAAACAACAGCCTCGTCCGGATACATTAAAAAAAATGACTCATTGGCTGAAGCTTTGGAAACGATTGCCAACCTAGAAAGACGTCTCGAACATTATCAATCCATCGACACTAACTCGTCGATCCAAACGACAGCAAAACCCACCAACGACACAGCGAAGCAAGCCAAGCAGCAACTAATGACTGGAGCCGAAATTCTTTCATTGAAGCTTCTCGTCAATCTTTCAAAAGATCAGGAAGCAAGGCTGCTCCATTATTTGAAACACAGTGGATCTAACCAAGAGGCTTTTGCCCATTTCTTAAAGCAACTACTTTCGGAAGAGCAGTGGGTTGCCTATGAACAACATTTAGATCAAGCCACAACGAGTTATTACGCGGGCGTTGCTAATCAGCAGCTGATTGAAATCGAAAATCTCTTACTCCTAGATGAGTCGGACAAAGATAGCGTTTTTAACGCCTTTTATCAGGTCCTATTGGACACCTCAGACGAAAGCAACTACAGCCCGGCACAAATTGAGGCATTGCAAACAGAGGCAGTTTCCTCACAACTGACTGAAGAACAGTTAGATATTTATAAAGAACATCTTTCCAATCGAGGCAACTAAGAAATGTACAATCGCTCCAAATTTTCAGTTCTATCTTTAATTGGTTTGTCTCTATGCGCCTACGGGAACTCGAAGCCGGTCTCCGACATTGAAGTCAAAGAATACAGCTATGTTTTGGGCAGGGATTTTGCGGTTCAGGCAAAGACGGATCGATTCCCTATTGATATTACCGCACTCCAACTTGGATTGAGCCGTGGCACACGGGGAGACGTGAGTTTGCTTTCAAAAGGTGAAAAGGAGGCCTCCTTTGATCAGGTTGGCCAGCAAATCGAGGACGAACGAAATAAGGAGTCCGAGGCACGCCTCAGACTAGGTCATGCTTTCCTTAAAGAGAACGAATCCAAAAGCGGGGTTAAAACACTACCTAGTGGACTGCAGGTTGAAGTCCACAAAAAATCGAACGGTCCCCTACCAAACGAGAGCGACTTGTACGAAATCAATTACCAAGCTTCAAATATTAATGGTGATCCAATTGATTTTTCGGGAGGAATTCCACACCCTCTGAAAATCAATCTTCGACTATGTCCGATTCCTGGACTCAAGGAGGGTTTAATGAACATGCCTGAAGGCTCAACTTACACGTTCACCATTCCCGCAGAGCTTGGATTTGGTTCAAGCGGATATAAGTCAATTCCTCCAAATGAAACTCTAATCATCCGAGTCGAGGCTTTACAGATCATTCGGCGCTAACAATCTTCTTCCAAACTATTTATAAGTCTACTATTTCGATACGAGGGCTTGCTGTCGAGACCACCCCTTCGTTTTGAGACTTTCCGGCACATCAATCCAAACCACTCCATCTCTAACTTCCGCAGGAAACACATTAAGCCGATGCGGAATGGCGCATGGAGACTTGCCAGTTTCCAACGAAAATTCCCAATGATGCCATGGGCACCGAATTACTTTTTCGGTCGAGTCATATGTTAACCTTTTCCCATCCCCTGATTGCGGAATAAGTTTTTTCTCAACATCGCCGAAACATATTTGGGCTCTCATATGGGGACAAACATTTTGCATCGCATAGATCTTTTCCCCATCACGAACGAGACCAATCTCTTTTCCACCGATCATAAGTAGTTCAGGCTCAGATTCGCTTACCTCCAAGAAATCGATGGTCTTTAACCAAGACATGGCACACTCCTCTCAGCAAAACGAAACAGATCTTTTGCGTTCTCATAGAGTATTTTGTTCCGCGCTTCCGAGGACATACTCTGGGGAATGACACTGGGCTCATTGAAATCAAAGTGGGGATAGTCAGAGCAAAACATTAAGAGGTCTTCCCCATCGAACATCTCCATCAATGAAACGAGATGTGACTTCTTGAAGGGTTCTTCAATCGGCTGCGTTCCCAGTTTAACATGATTTCGAACGTATTCGCTCGGCATTTTGCGAAGCCTAGGCGCTTGATGTCGGATCGCTTTGTATTCAGCGTCCATTCGCCAAATGAGATGAGGCATCCATCCGAAACCTCCTTCAATCATTGCGACTTTGAGAGTTGGAAATTCCTCAAATACACCTTCTAGAACTAAACTTGCCAAATGACCCATATAGTTTTGAGGCATACAAACATGACTTTCAAGATAGGTCGTTGCTTCTCCTGCTCCCGTCGAAGCTGCGTTCGCAATGACTGCGGTTGTCGCCGGATGAATGTGAATGGGAAGTCCATATTTTGTCGCTGCACGATAGATGGGCCAATAGGAACGTTTTCCAAAAGGAACTTTCGTACAGGCATGAAAACCGACGGCACATATAGCTGGGTGATCTCCTAGCCGTTCGATCTCTTTTACTGCCAGTTCCGCATCGTTCATCGGAACAACGAGTGTCATAGTGTATCTTGGATCAATAGGGATCCACTTGGCTAAGGTCGCATCATTATAGGCCGAACAGAGTGCCGCCACATATTCCAGATCTGGAATCCCAGCGATCGGATAGTTTTGACCCGAAAGAATCGCGTGCTCGATATCATACCGATCCAAGTGATGTTCCCGAACGAAAAGAGGATCCCAGGAAAATCGCCCGTCGCTTATTTTTTGAAGATCTCGACGACTACCTCCATCTTCAAAGCGCAACCCGGAGCTAACTCGACGGAGTCCTTGGGTTTCCACTTCTGTCTTATACGGTTCAGGTAGGCACTCAGTAAGGTGGTTTAGGGGTATATGGTGGTGAACATCACAATCAATAATCATGCTTCTAGGTTACCGAGTTATCGAACTCTCCGCTTGACCAGAATTGATACCCCCCTTGCCTAGCCTTGCAGAACCTAGATACTCCCTTCTGAAGATCGATATTCGCTCGGACTCACCAAATAAACACTTTTGAACTTTCTTGAAAAATGCGAGTGCGATTGAAATCCTGTGGCAAGTGCTACGTCTATGACAGAGACCTCCTGCTTTCGGATCAAAAGCCGTTTTGCCTCTTGTAATCGTTCCAATAAGACATAACGACTAAAACTTACTCCCAGTTCTTTTGTGAAACATCGGGTTAAATGTTCTGGCCGAACCGAAAACGCTTTAGCCACTGTAGTTAAGGATAGATCCCCCGATAAATCATTTCGGACAAAGTCACAGGATAACTGAACAAGGTCTGTAATATAAGTCAGGTGTTGTGTCGCGTTTTCGACTTTGAGCTTTGATGCCTTGAGATTTCTTTGGAGGAGTACGGAAATCTGCAAAAGTAAGGCGGCACAAGAGATTTCCCAACCAACACGCCTTGTAATTTGTTCTCGTTTAAGCTTTAGAGCTAGGCGATCGAACTCTTGATACTCAGACAGGGAGAGTTGAAGATTCAGAGGCCGATCTTCGGGAATCCAAGAATCATCGGGAAACAATTCTTTGGGAAGGGAGTATTTTGAGCTCTTAAATCCTGCATCGTAGGCAATCACGGTTCTTTCATAAATATACCTGCGATTAGCCTTTAATTGGTGGGAAATCTGCCCTCGAAAGAGAACAACATGGCGAGGAGTCAGAACACAGCTGAACTCTCCGACTTCAAGGACCCCGCTCCCATTGTGGGTAACATTGATTTCGATTCCTGGCTGCCGGTGATATTCTGTTTTTAACCTTCGATCATGGCATTCGACCAAGATGGGAAAATTTTCAAGACGACTTTTAATCGAAGCAAAAGCTTCCTTAGATAGCTTTTTTGCATCATTCGGCTTGCTCATTCAGTTTGAAAAATATCGCATGATACAAATCTTCAAAGGCAAAACGGAAAAGAGAACTCATCGGACCGCTATGATTTAGCGAAAATCCCCCTTAACTCAACGGTTGAGTTCGCGATTATTTGATAAAGCCAAGGGGAAAAATCAGACTAAAAAGTATCAATCCTAATTATTTATGATTAAGCAAAATTCATACTCTATCTATCAGTTCTGCGGAATTTTAATTCTATTCATACTTAGCGCATTGCCGGGAAATGCCGCAGTGAATATTGAAACAGACTGGGACATTATTCGGGGGAATTCGGATCGAGATCATTTTGGGATCAACATCTGGAATGGGATGGATCCAAATAAAGCATCCAACGCCACATACAAAACCAACCTGAACCAAATCGCACCTCGCTTTATTCGCTACCATGCCGGAGAACAGATTAATCCTGATACCCACGCTAAGAGCTGGCTGGACGATTCTGCTCAAACATGGGACGCCTCAGTCGTTACAACTGTTCTCTCAAATCGCCCCTCATCTGCCGAAAAAACAATCCTCACCATCACAGGTTGGCCATCTTGGATGAAAGATCCTGCAAACGGCTCGAGATTGGACCCTTCTAAAATTAACCAATTCGCTCAATACTGCGCTGATTTGGTGCGGATTACGAATGTTGATAACAATTTTAACATCGAATTCTGGGAACCTTTTAACGAGAAGGATAAGCCTTATACCGGAGATGAAGATCAGTTGGCTGACATATTCAAAGCCGCCCGAGATGCAATGCTTGCTGTTGATTCATCCATCAAGATCGGCGGACCTGCCTGGCAAGACCCTTGGGACACCGAAGGAATGGGCCGTTTTTTGAATCAAATTGTTTCTAATGGAACCTCACTCGACTTCTATTCCTACCATCACTACGGAACAGGCTCTTCGGGTGAATCCGTAGCTAATATCTACAACCGCCCCGCCCAAATGAAAGACTTTGCGGACTGGGTTATGGGTGCACTCATCAGCCGAGGAATGGACGACGTTCCTGTCTGGATCGATGAATATAATATCTTTTTTGCTTGGAATCAGGATCAAACGAGACGCCTTATGGCGAGCGAAGTTGGCATGGTATTCCATGCGCTCTGTTTCAAGAACCTCATCGAAGCCGGAAATATTGAAGGACTCAACACCTGGAATGAATCCGACGGAATTTATGGAATGATGAACGATAGTGCCTTTGGAGGAAATTTTGCCGTCCGCCCTACCGGAAGGCTTTTCGAAGTCGCTATTGATAACTTGACCGGCAGTTTTGTGAAAACGACCTCTTCTGATAGTTCCAAGATCGAATCTTTTGCTGCCTTCGAAGGAAACCGTTATAGCCTGATGCTGATTAATCGGTCACAGGCCAGTCAAACGGTAAATACGTCATTTCTAAATTGGACCCCTACCTCGACTTCTTATCAGGCCTATACTGTTGGGGCATCGGGTTTGAGTCAAAGTTCCGGAAATTTCACAGGAAATGGACCTGACAATCTTAATCTGGCAGCCGATTCCGTGATGATTCTTGTTTTCACTGACAACTCGGGGCGCCCAGGTGGCCGTGTTCCATGGGGAGGCACTCCTCACAGCATTCCCGGACGGATCGAGGCAGAGCACTACGATCAAGGAGGTCAGTATGTGGGATACTATGACACCGACTGGGAAACCAGTGATACGGACCTGAGAATGGACCGGGTCGAAGTCACCGCAACCAATGATGGAGGTGTTTCTGGACACAGTATCAGTGGCGCTGAAGATGGAGAGTGGATGGCTTACACCACCGACATCCAACCAGGAATCTATACCGTTAATGTGCGCCATGCTTCTCGTTGGGGGGGTAGTAAATTTTCAGTCAGAATCAATGACTCTGAGATTTTCAATCTTTCCCCATCCATTACCTGGAGCACGGATACGTTCAAAACGGTAACCGTTGAAAATGTTGAAATCACCGGAGGAGCAGGAAGTGAACTACTGATTCTTTTCGAAGACAAATTCCAGGCCATCAACTGGATAGAATTTGTCAAAACGGGCGATCTTCCCGGCGTCAGCAATTACTGGTTCTATGGTGAGGCCGGAGACGATTTCACTCCCGAAGGTGGCTCAATTAGAGGTTATCGCGTCAGCACCGAAACACGAACCTCTGACGGATCGCCCGACGGTGGGGAGTATAGAAGAATCACGGACACAGGACACTACGCTACTTATGCATTCGACTACCCATCTGCTCTAGATAAATCGTCTTGGGAGTCAGCCAGAATCGAATTTTGGGCTCGCACAACCGGTGGTTGGTCTATTGGAATCGCAGATAATTCGGGATCTGGAAAACGCATTGGATTATCCAACTACATGACTACAGATGGAACCTGGCAACTTGTTTCAGTCCCCGTCTCCGACTTCACGCCTGATGAGAACCTGTCAAATTTCGTCTCGCTCTACTTCTATCACCTCTGGACCGCTGGCAATAGTCTAGATATCGATAGTGTTCGTGTCGTCAGTGGCTCGGGTGCAAGTTCTGCTTACCACCTTTACAGCGATTCGGGTAGTGAGTTTATCACAGAAGGTGGTAGCACGAGTAACTGGGCAATGGGAGTCCAAACGTTAACCAGTGGCTCTCCAGAAGGCTCTGAGCACAAGCAAATAACTGTGTTCAATCACTATGCTACCTATTCATTCGATTTTCCCGGAGGCAGTTCGGATAAATCGGCATGGAGCGGCAAAACACTCAAATTTCAAGCTAAGTCCACCACACCAGGACTCAGTATACGATTTGAAGATGCCACCGGAGCTAGAAAGACCCTTTCTCTCAGCACTTATATGAGTCATAACGGCACGTGGGAAGACATCTCCATTCCGGTCAATGACTTCACTGGAGTTAATCTGAGCCAACTCGAAAAGGTTTACTTCTATCGTCAGTGGAGCGGCACCTACTCTTTGGAATTTGATCATTTGAGAGTCGAATAATCACTCTCAAGAAAATACTAAACTCTCTCTTACCTCTTCAACGGTAAGGGAGAGTTTTTCCTTCAAACCACTTGTATACAGGAACTGTTGTCACCGTAGGGTGTTTGATCGGTCCTCGCTGGTTGTTTTCGATTAATTCAATAAGTCGTTCACAAGCAGCAACCCCCAACAATCTCGTTTTTTCTTCGATTCCTGAAACCCTAGATGGGTTTTTCCCCGAGACTAGGTAAAAGCAGACAAAACCCACATCCTTCGGCACCTGAATTCCTACACTCCGCACCGTAGCCAAGGATGCTGGATGTTCAGCGACAATTACATCAGGCTTTGCCTTCTTAAACCAATTAGGAAATTCGAGGGCAAGTGATTGCTCCTCTGAATAGACCAAGGGCTCACATGGCTTCAATTTTGGAGAACGAAAGCATTTACTCAGAAACGCTCCTAGACGCACGTGATCACTACGCTCATCCTGATCTTCCCGGATAATTAGGGCCGGTCGGCGGTAACCTCGCCTCTCAATTCCATCGACGATCTGTAACATCGGTTTCACATGGTTCGCTACGACGCGATGAATACCTGCTTCCGGCAAAGAAAAGTCGAGAGTAACCGCTGCAAAGTCATTCCACTGGAAGCTCAGTGGCAAGAACTCCCGCTCTAAGGGAGAAACAACTAATCCCTGAACATTTTGAGTCCAGAGAATTTGAGCTAAGTTTGGCTCTTTATACCAATAATCTTCTATTGAATAACGATGCTGCTTGGCCGCATGTTTCGCACCCGAAAAACATCGAGAAGGAAACGAATAAGATTTCCAGGCTTTGCGGGTTTCTCCCGTTGTTATGAAAGCGATTTTCGCCTGAAAACGGTCTGCGTTTCTTTTACTTCGCTGCCGCATCAAAGAAGACACCATGGGATCTACCTGATAATGCAGTTGTTTGGCAATCTTCTGAATACGCTGACGCGTTTCCAAAGGGATCGAACCATCGTTCCTTAATGCGAGTGAAACGGTTCCCTGCGAAACGTTAGCCATTTTTGCAATTTTTTTCTGGCTCGCCACTAATCGATATTAGTAGCGAGCCAATTGCGCAGCAAGTCAAAAGAACGTTATGATCCTTTCATACAGAAAAACCAACGAAAGATTCTAATATGAAATATAAAAATAACTTTTTAAAAATAGTAGCGTGTTTGTCACTCAGCATCTTAAGTGCACAGGATCTGACCGCCACAGTCATTACATATGCCGGTGAACAGACCAACCTTGGGGACGGCTGGAGAACTCCTGGAACGGCAAAAACACAAGACGCAGATGGTGATAACATTTACGGCACCGATGGCTACTTGATGTATTACACGGGTTTTACCGGATCAACGTTTGATTTTGATTTCGATGTAAATTTTAACGCCAGCAATGCTCTTCCTTCCTATGTCAGCATTACGTCTGACGGCGCAGACGGTTCTTTGGCAGCATCGGATTTCGTAGACATCGACGATCCCAATAATGCTCCAGCTGATTTCACATCGGGTGTTGCTTTAGCCAACGGACTTGCACTCGGATCGGAAGCGTCATTGTTCAATTTAACCTTCAATGGTTTGGCACCAAGCACGGGCGTCAGAGTTGGCGTTCTCGTCAACAATACTCCCGATAGAAACCCAGCTGCAGTGAGATTCACCCTGGACAGCGATGGAGCCGTTTCTTCATCGACCGCCACTAATCCGGGTGTTGGAGGACAGGCAGACTACTATTTCTTTGATATTACGGATATCTCAGATGGCGATACATTCAGCTTCTTCGCCACCGAAGACATACTCGACTCAGAAACGGGAGGAGAGGTTCGGGTAGGAGGATTCACTTTTGATACGATTGCTATTCCAGAACCATCAACTTATGCACTCCTTGCGTTGGGCAGTATTTTACTCTTCGGTTTGAGACGGAGTAAAAGATAAATCACAGGCTTCTTAGGAAGCTGCGGGCTGTTCCCTCAAGGGACAGCCCGTTTTTATTGTTCTGCGCTTTTACCAAATTACCTCGACCGATTCCCTTTCAAAATCCTGTTGCACAATAACTAAAGACTCATCTAGCTTTACCAGAGATGGCTCGAGTAACGATGCAGGATATTGCCAGAGCATCCGGATTCTCTCGTTCCACAGTTTCCCGGGCATTGAAGGATCATCCAAGCATTCCCGAAAAAACTGCTAAAAAAATAAAGCGTTTAGCTAAGGATCTAGGCTATCGTCCTAATCCTCTTGTCAGCGCTCTACTGACAACTCGCAATACCCAACAAGCTACCCGGTCGATTACAACCATTGCCTATCTCGATTTTTTCCCCGGCCCGAATAACGAACCAGCTCCAAGTGTTTTAAGAAGTTTTACTCAGGGAGCCCATAATCGATGCCAACAACTAGGTTTCAAGTTAGAACGCTTTTGGATCAATGAACCAGGAATGACTCCAAAGCGATTGGGGGAAATTTTGCGGGCTCGTGGAATACTCGGATTTATCCTTGGACCAAGTGTGCATGGTGATACGCATTTCGATTTCAAGTTTCAATATTTTGCCTCGGCAACGATTGCTTATTCGATTGCTTCTCCTGATCTGCACCGTGCAAGCACCAATCACTTTCAATCCATGCTGACGGCGCTCAAAAAAATGAATCAGATGGGTTATCAACGCGTCGGTTTTGCAGTTGAGTACGAGGTTGAGAAAAAAGTCGGGTTGTTCTACTCCGCAGCCTATCGCATTCACCAAGAATCCAATGTTCCGAAGAACGAACTTCCGATTTTTCGATATAAAAATGCTCCACCGAAAAATGACCTTATAAAATGGCTAAAAAAAACAAAAGCGGATTCAGTCATCTCACTCGATAATCGGATTCCCATCATGCTGATTGATTCCGGCGTTGCCATTCCGACGGATATCGGCTTTGCAAGTCTTTCAGTCGATTCACTTCCGCAATTACCCAAAAAACGGGTTCTCACCGGAATAAGCCAGCGCTCAAATCGAGTAGGAGCTGCTGCTGCTGACTTAGTCATTGCTCAATTATATCGGAATGAGACCGGTATTCCTGTTAATCCAAAGACGGTTCTGACCCCTGGGCATTGGAAAGACGGCAATACCACTCGAAGGATGTAGCCTTCAGTTTACGCAACGACGTGCGTAGATTACTCCCTGACTGAAGTTCATCTCGGAGTTAAGTTTGTTGTTATTGAAATAAAAGCAACTTAACTCTTATGAAATTATTACTACATGACTTAAAATTCGTAATTGGATCCATATCCATCATTGTATTCACATTGACGTCCAACCTTCCTGCGGCCTTCGTAGCAGTGGAAGACTTTGAAAACCTGTTGTCAGGTTTTCAAAG
>JBCCKK010000054.1:0-13943 GCA_039027395.1 Verrucomicrobiota bacterium
CGATGACTTTGTCTTCGTTTTTGTGACATTTTGGGCAGCGCATACTATATCTTGTAGTGCAGTAATAGTGGGCCACCCCTTACATAGGGTCAAGCTGCTTTTTAGTAGCTTAGGGTTGTGTCCTGGGAGGACTAAGAGTATAATTTTTCTAAGTGGAAGATCTACTGAACAGAAATGGCGAGGGATCCATGAAAGAACCCCCCGCCGATTGGTTGGTTTTCGGTGTTATTTCCGCTTTTTATCAGCCGTCTTCTTGGGGGCTGCTTTTTTCTTGGCAGCTTTTTTAGCAACCTTCTTGGTGGCTTTCTTAGCTACTTTTTTCTTTGTCGCCTTTTTAGCTACTTTTTTGGCAGCCTTTTTGACTACCTTCTTTTTAGCAACCTTCTTCTTGGCAGCTTTTTTGGCTACCTTTTTCTTGGTAACCTTCTTAGCTACTTTTTTAGCAGCTTTCTTGGTGACCTTTTTAGTAGCTTTTTTGGCTACTTTTTTCTTGATAGCTTTTTTAGCTACTTTTTTAGCAGCTTTTTTGACTACCTTCTTCTTGGCGGTTTTTTTCTTTGCCGGCATTTGCTTTCACCCCCTCTCATTTAGTGGTTTATGTGATAGGAATTTCTTAGCGCATAAACATCACAGCATGAGATAAAATCGAACCACTAAGATCGTCAATCTTTTTTAACGCTCTGTTGGTTTTTATTTTAAAGCAATAAAATGGATTTGTTTAATTTATTTGTGGAAATAGATAATAAAAAATTTTTTTATGATGAATTCGCAAGTCTTTATTAGGGGCTTAAAAGGGGTGTTTATCTTAAAGAGACGAGTGGATTTAGTTAAAATGTTAAATAAAATTTAACCTTCGAAATTAAAAGACTACGATTCTTTTCTTAGGTTGGAGGGAAGAATGTTTAACTCGGACCGGTACTTGGCAACGGTGCGCCTTGCAAGCTTGATTCCACGTTGCTTGAGAGTGCTTACTATTTCAGTGTCTGATAACGGTTTACTTTTATCTTCTTTGCCTATCAGTTCGCTAATCGCTTCTTTCACGCTGGTGTTCGACATTCGACTTCCATCGTCGGTTCGATAGCCGGAGGTGAAGAAAAATTTCATAGGCAGTACACCCCATGGGGTATCAATGTATTTGTTGGCGACTGCTCGGCTTACGGTGGTTTCGTGAACGCCTACAGATTGAGCAACTCGATTCATGGTAAGAGGTTTCAAGTGGCTCACCCCGTTTTCGAGAAAGTCGGTCTGTTGTTCAACGACCTCATTCAGAATGTCCTCAATTGTCTGTTGGCGTTGATGGATTGATTTGATTAAAAACTTCCCTGCCCGAATGCGTTCTTTGAGGTAGTTCTTTAGATTTGCATCGCTATGGCTTTGAGAGAGTAGGTCTTTATAACTATCACTGATTCGTAGTCTCGGTACGGGATCGCGGTTGAGTTGGACTACCCAGGTACCTTCATGCTTCAGGATGGCGGCCTCGGGTTGAACGACGTTTTGAGGATCTTCTGCGTGAAAGGCTAAACCGGGTTTGGGCTGGAGTCTTGCAATGAAAGCAGCGGCTTCCTGAACTCGCTCTAAGGATAGCTTGCATTTTCTTGCGATTTCTTGATATCGCTTCCGTCCCAATAAATCTAAGAAACCTGCTACGATCTGAAATTCTGGAGAATGTTCTTTGCCTCGTAATTTGAGTTGAATGAGTAGTGATTCTCGTAGGTCCCTTGCGGCTACTCCGGGAGGATGAAAGCTTTGAATTAGCTCAAGGGTATGCGAGACGGACTCTATATCTGTTTGGGTTTCTTCTGCGATCTCCTCCGGTAAGGCTTTCAGAAAGCCATCCTGATCAATGTTTCCTATGATTTCTTTGCCAATCTTTTGAATATCGGGGGCGTGAGTGTTTAATGTGAGTTGTTCTAAAAGATGGTCAGAAAGTGATGGCTGATCGACTAATGAGTCAAAAATAAACTGGCGTCGTTTTTCTTCTTCACTTGAAGGTCTTCCTGCTCCTTGCTGTTGGACGAAGTATTCTCTCCATTCTTCGTCGTGTTGCCGCATTTCGTCGATTTCTTTTTCCCACTCCTCATCTGACTCTTGGTTTTCGGGTTGAGTCTCTTCAAGAACAGGATTCCCTTCCATTTCCTGGCGCATAAGAGCTCTTAATTCCATAACCGGGGCCTGCAGATATTGCAGCGATTGCTGCATTTGAGGGGAGAGGGTCTGCGAGAGTGAAAGATTTTGTTGTAAGCCTAGCCCTTGGGACATAACTATAGTATGCCTTAAGTAGGACCAGTTAAGGCAAGCATTTTTTATGCCAAAATGAGTTTTTTGTTCGAGAGTCAGCTAGGTGTTAGAGTTCTAGCCAGCGGAAGTCGTGGTAATGTCGTTTGCATTCAAGGAGGGCAGGCAACACTATTGGTTGACGTTGGTATTAGCGGCCGCCGATTAAGTGCTTTATTTGACGAGTTGAGCTATGCGATCGATTCGCTGGAGGGAGTGCTTTTAACTCACGAGCATGCCGATCACACAAAAGGTCTTCGAGCGTGGCCGGGATGTCCCGAAATTTCCGTTTATGGGAATAGTCAGACAATAGATCAAATTCGTGAGTCATGTAGAAAGATCAAGAATTGGGAGGTGTTTGAAACTGGAGATAGTTTTTCCATTGGTGATTTTGTAATTGAATCATTTCCGGTTCCTCATGATGCATATGATCCTGTGGGTTTTTTGATTCAGTATCATGGTAAATCCGTCGCCGTTCTTACAGATCTTGGATATGTGACCGAGACAGTGGTTGCAAAGGCAAAAGGTGCAGACGTGATCGTGCTGGAGGCTAACTATGACGAGCAGCTTCTGCAGAGCGATTCGAAACGGCCATGGTCTGTTAAGCAGCGTATCATGGCTAGACATGGACATCTTTCTAATGAACAGGCTGCTGGGTTGCTTCTTCAGATTTCGGGAAGTCCTCTAAAGCATGTTTTTCTTGGCCACATGAGCAAAGACTGCAACAAACCTGAAGTTGCCAAAGAAAAGATTCGAGAGGCGCTGGAGGGTTCGAGTTTTGATGAGGTAGTGATTCACTCCACGTTCCAAAATAGGCCAAGTGACTTGGCGGTTGTTTAGGTGACCTGATAAAAAGTCGCCCACTTCTGGACGAAGTGGGCAAATCTGTTTAATGCTTACTATTACTCGTCTTATACACCCTGTGTCAGCTCGGTGATGATGGACACCAGAGGTAAAAAGAGGGCAACAACAATTGTTCCAACAACAAGGGCTAAGAATACGATCATGATAGGCTCGAGTAGGGAGGTCAAACCTGCGACGGCTACGTCTACCTCTTCCTCATAGACGTCTGCAACTTTATTCAACATATCGGGAAGTTGTCCCGTTTCCTCTCCAACCTGAATCATCGAAATAACCATGGGAGGAAAGAGCCCACTAGCTTCTAATGGAGATACCATAGATTCACCTTCTTTGACTGCTTCGTGAACGTTGTTGATGGATTCGGAAAGGACGATATTCCCCGCGGTGTCCTTAGTGATACTAAGTGCCTGTAGGATTGGGACACCACTCGTGACAAGCGTCCCTAAAGTTCTGGCGAAACGCGCAATTGAAGTTTTCGTAATTAAGTCTCCAAAAACAGGCATCCTGAGCTTAATCCGATCAATCATTGAGGCACCAGCAGGCGTGCGCGAAAAGACTTGGTAGAGAACGACGCCTAAGACAATGATCCCAAGAATGATTAGGATATTCGATTGAACCAGGCGACTTATATCAATGACGATTGAAGTCAGTAGAGGAAGGGGCTTGTTTCCAAGCATGTCTTTGAAAATCGCCTCGAATTTCGGTACGATGAACAGGAGCAAGAAAGCTAAAATACCAACAGCAATCACCAAAACGACGATTGGGTACACCATCGCGGAAATCACTTTGCCTCGGATACGCTGAGCTTTCTCCTGGAATTCAGCAAGTCGAGAAAGGACGATTTCTAACACCCCGCCCAATTCACCAGCTTTGACCATATTGACATAGAGTTTGTTAAAGATCTTTGGATGTTGGGCCAAGGCTTCAGAAAAGGTGTTACCACTTTCAACAGAATCAGCGAGGTTTCCCATAGCTGTCCGGAGTGCTGGGTTCTTTTCCTGTTTGATTAGAGTTCTTAGACTCCGTAAGAGGGGTAGTCCGGCATCAATGAGGGTGGCTAATTGACGAGTGAAAACGGTAAGAACCTTACCTTTGACACTCCCACCTCCGAGGCCGAAAGAGCTCTTTTTCTTCTCAACAGGTTGGGCGGCTGCAGCTTGTCGCGCTTCTGTAATGGTTGTCGGAAAAAGGCCTTGTTGCTTTACCTTGGCGGACGCTTCGTTGGAGTCTGCAGCCTCGATGGTTCCTGTAGTCTGCTTGCCGCTGGAGTCAACAGCTGTGTATGAAAAGTGTGGCATGGGATTCGTTTATGATTATGTGTACTTTAATACCTCTTCTATAGTCGTTTCACCATCAAAAATACAGCGCAAACCATCTTCTCTTAAGGTTGTCATTCCTAATTCAATTGCTTTTTGGCGGATCACAACAGTAGGAGCCTTTTTATTGATCAGTTGTCGGATGGGCTCCGTGATATCTAAAAGTTCGTAGATGCCTTTCCGCCCTCGATACCCTGTCTGATTACAGTGCTCGCAGCCTTCTCCATAGTAGAAGGATTTATCTCCGATATCATGAACAGAAAGTCCAATTTGGGCTAAAACACTTTCCGTTGGTTCATATGGGGTTCGGCAATGTGAACAGATCTTTCGAATGAGCCGCTGGCCAAGGACGCCTTCAAGAGTTGCAGAAATGCGGAACGGCTCGATTCCCATATCAACGAGTCGAGTTACTGCGCCGGGAGCGTCATTGGTATGCAGACTTGAAAGCACAAGGTGACCTGTGAGCGACGCTTGGATTGCGATCTGAGCCGTTGTTAAATCCCGAGTTTCCCCGACAAGAATTTTGTTTGGATCTTGCCGTAGAAAGGCACGCAGCACACGGGCAAAGCTCAGTCCGATGCTTTCATTAACCTGAACCTGCTGAATTCCTTCTAATTCGTATTCTACAGGATCTTCGGCTGTGAGAATTTTGGTATCGATGGTATTGATTTCTCGAATACACGAATAAAGGGTAGTCGTTTTACCGGAACCCGTGGGGCCCGTTACGATGAAAATACCGTGAGGTTTTTTAACGGTTTCTCGAACGTACTTCAGGATGTATTCCGGCATTCCCAGTGCCTCTAGCTCGAGATTGACGACAGAGCGGTCCAAAACCCGCAATACAACACTTTCACCATATTGAGTGGGAAGGGTAGATACCCGGAGGTCGACCGGGCGGTTGGCCATTGTTGTTTGAATTCTTCCGTCTTGCGGGATTCTCCGTTCGGCGATATTCAGTCCCGACATGACCTTAATTCGAGAGATGACTGGAAGCGCAAGGCGCTTCGGGGGAGGGGCCATTTCATATAGGGCTCCATCAACTCGATAGCGGATTTTAAATTCTTTTTCGAAAGGCTCGAAATGAACATCACTGGCTTGAGCTTCGATCGCTTTGGCCAAGACCGTATTTACATACTTGATGATCGGAGCACTACTGGCAGCAGAGTTAAGATCTTCGGCGCTTGTTTCCTCACTGTCTTGGATCTCTCCAGCTAGTTGGGATACAAGGTCCTCGACCTCAGCTTCTTCCGATCCGTAATACTGGTTAACAAGGTCTTTTAACTCACTGAATTTTGCGATGACTAAGGTGACCGACTTACCGGTAGTCCACTGCAAATCATCAACCGTTTGTTGATTGAGAGGATCCAGAACAGCGACGGTTACGGAAAATTCATCAGCAGCTACCGGAAGAGCGCCGTGGATACGAGCGGACTGTGGCGGTATGGAGCTGAGTAGTTCCGGGGTGAAATGAGCTTGAGAGAGGTCCACATATTGAAGCCCAAGATACTCCGAAATGCGTTGAACTAGCTCTTCTTCGGAAATGATTCCATAATCACAAACGATTTGTTCGAGAGTCTTTCCTGTGCGTTCCTGTTCTTCAAGAAGTTCCGAGGCTTGATCTTCAGTCAAAATACCTTGTTCTTTAAGAAATGCGATTAGTAGGTGCGGGTCCATTAACTCTCATCTCCCATGGTTGCAGAAATAATTTCGGATGGAGTGGTGATTCCAGCTACGGCTTTACGCACGCCATCTTCACGAAGTGTGCGCATACCCATATCGCGAGCGCGTTTGCGAATCTCCGATACACTGACTTGGTCATTAATCATGTTCCGAATTTCATCATCCACTTGGAAAATTTCGAAGATACCATTTCGCCCTTTATAACCCGTGCCACGGCAAACATCACATCCGTGGCCTTTTTGGAAATTAGCCCCAGCAATCTGGCTTTCACTGATATTCAAGGCTCTAAGCTCGGCTTCATCTGGGATGTAGACCTGAGTGCAATTTGGACAAATAGTTCGAATCAAACGCTGGGCTAATACAGCTCGAAGCGAAGAAGAAACCAAAAAGGGTTTTACTCCCATGTCGATCAATCGAGTTACTGCGCTTGGAGCATCATTCGTATGGAGGGTGCTGAAAACCAAGTGACCGGTTAGCGATGCGTTGATTGCGATCGTCGCCGTATCTACATCTCGAATTTCCCCAACCATGATAATGTTGGGGGCTTGTCGCAGCATGGAGCGAAGCGCAGCAGGGAAACTCATGCCAACTTCTTCATTCACCTGAACCTGGTTAATCCCTGCCAGTTCGTACTCAACGGGGTCTTCGACGGTGATGAGTTTGCGATCTGGCTTGTTGAGCATATTTAAGCATGCATACAAGGTCGTTGATTTACCCGATCCAGTTGGTCCTGTGACCAGAAACATTCCATCAGGCAGTCCAAGAATGTTTTCCATGATCGCTTGATCGTCGGAAAGGAACCCTAATTCGGGTAAGCCGAGAACAAGCCCGGATTTGTCCAAAATCCTCATAACAATAGATTCGCCATGGACCGTAGGCACGGTTGAAACTCGCAAATCAATACTTTTGCCATCTTGAAGAGAAAGCGATATCCGACCATCTTGGGGAAGTCGCTTTTCGGCGATACTCATTCCGGCCATGATCTTGGTTCGGGCAATAATTGTTGATTGAAGGCGCTTGGGAGGGTCTCGCATTTCCTGAAGGACGCCGTCCATTCGATAACGTAGACGGAAGCGTTTTTCAAGAGGCTCCAAATGGATGTCACTCGCTTTCAAACGACTCGCATCCATGATGATACCGTAGACCATTTTAATGATAGGAGCGTCACCTTCATCGACCGTATCATCTCCGCTCCCATCTGAACTTTCTTTAACTTGAAGGTCAGCGTCGCCGTACTCACCAATCAATTCATCGATCGATTCGTCCGTGGAGCCGTAATATTTGTGGATAGCATTGGTGATCTGATCTACGGGAACCACGACAGGATCTACATCCATACGTAGAATATGACGCAGGGCATCCAGACTCTCAAAATCCATGGGATCCGGTATGGCGATACGAATCGATTGTGGGAGCTTTTCTAGAGGAAGAGCGTGATAGCGTGAGGCCTGTGCCTTCTTCAAGAGAGCAATAGCATCCTCTTCAACGTGTTCGATCGTTGGCATAAAACCCATACCGCAATCGGTCGCCATTGCTTGGAGTATGTCTTCACGACTAGCTAATCCCTGATTGATGATTTCGTCATGGGCAGAGACTCCATTCTGAGCAGCTTGCACCCGAACCGATATAGAGTCTTCCGTCGAGATTAGCCCGGTATTAGTCAAGAGTTCTAATATGTAGTCGTCGTTGGGTGCCATGGGCTTATGCTAACGTACGGAATGCAGGCACGACTGCCAAGCTTAAATCTATAAGCTGAGCTAAAGATTTTAAGTGAGGAATAGAAATTTTGCTAGCCAAGGAGACGGAGTAGAATTTCGTCGACCAGCTGAGGGTTGGCTTTGCCCTTGGTCTGCTTCATGACGTAGCCCTTGAGCGCATTGACGGCAGCCTTTTTGCCTGATCGGAAGTCTTCGACACTTTTGGGGTTTTTATCGATCGCTTCCTGACACAGTGGCTCAAGCGAGGAAGTATCGCTGATTTGTACGAGCCCTTTGGCTTTAACGATATCCTTAGGAGAGCCTCCTTCTTCAAACATATAGGTCATTACTTGTTTAGCTTGCTTACTACTAATTGTGCCAACTTTGACCAGTTCAGCGAGCTCGGCAAACTGCTGAGCGGGAATTTTGGGAGAGTCGAGATCGGGTTCTGTAGCGAGAAAATCATTGATAATGTAGTTTGCTACCGAGACGCTTTCCTTGGTCTTACTAAGTGCCTCCTCGAAGTAATCAGCAAGTCTTCGGTCAGAGGCTAGGACTTCAGCTTGATATTCCGATAAATCGAGCGAATCCATAAAGCGAGATTTCTTCTCTTGTGGTAGTTCCGGTAGACGTTTCCCGGCTTCTTCGAAAAGAGAAGGACGGGTTTGAAAACCCATGAGGTCAGGACACGTAAAATAACGGTAATCGTGAGCATCTTCTTTACTCCGCATTACTGTTGTTTCTCCAAGGGCGTCATTCCAACGCCGAGTTTCTTGGGTAATACTTCCACCTGAGGATACGATTTCAATCTGTCTTGCGATTTCGTGGACCAGGGCACGCCGAACACCGCTGATAGAATTCATGTTCTTGACTTCGCATTTGGTGCCTAGTTTTGTTTCCCCCTTGGGACGCACGCTGATGTTGACATCGCAGCGAAGTTGGCCTTTTTCCATATCAGCATCGCTAACGTCACCGTAGATTAAGATCTGCTGAAGGGACTTGAGAAATGCATAGGCTTCGTCGGCACTATTGATTTCTGCTTCGGTTACGATTTCCATGAGAGGTGTGCCCGCTCGATTAAAATCGATTCGACTATGGTCATCATAGTGAGTTGATTTGGCAACATCCTCTTCGAGGTGAATGTGGTTCAAATGAACTACTTTATTCAAACTTGCTTCAGGGTTTTCTTGGCTTTCTTTGGGGAAAGCATATTTGTGTAGGGCTACTTCGCCTTTATCGCAAAGTGGATGATGAAGCTGCGATGTCTGATAGTTCTTCGGCATGTCTGGGTAGAAATAGTTCTTGCGGTCGAACTCGCTATAATCAGGGATTTCACATTTAAGCATGCGACCTGCTAAGATCGTTTTGACGATGGCCTCTTTGTTGGGAGACGGTAGCGCTCCGGGATAACCGAGACATATCGGACAGGTGTTTTGGTTGGGTTCGTCTCCGTAGCGGTTGGCGCAACCACAGAACATCTTGGTGCGCGTTTTGAGTTGGACGTGAACTTCTAATCCAATGACTGCTTCGTATTCCATAGATCTATCCAAAAAGTAGTTTAATTGTCCGTTAAGCGATTGAGGGGATCGTCTTCCACCAATCGTGTGCTTGCTCATAGGCATGCGATGCTTGAAACAGGGTAGGTTCTCCGTAACGAGGTCCCATCAGTTGTAGTCCAACCGGCAGGTTTTCTTGAGTAAAGCCGCACGGCAACGAGAGCGCACAGATTCCTGCAGCATTTGCCGCTATCGTAAAGACATCTGCAAGATACATCTGGAGGGGATTATCTAGACGCTCTCCTGCTTTGAATGCTGTTGTTGGAGATGTGGGCGAAACGATCAAGTCGAAGTCTTTAAATGCCTCATCGAAATCATGTTTCATCAACGCTCGGACTTTCTGAGCTCTGTTATAATAAGCGTCGTAATAACCAGAACTTAAAACATACGTTCCCAGAATAATCCGTCGTTTAACCTCAGTGCCCAATGCCTCTTCTCTCGACTTTAGATAAGTAGATATTGGGTCTGTTGCTTCAGAGGTCCGATGGCCGTAGCGAACTCCGTCAAATCGAGCCAAGTTCGATGATGCTTCCGCTGTAGCAATTATGTAGTAGACAGCGATCGCATATTTGGTGTGAGGGAGTGATGTTTCTTCAACTTGGGCGCCTTCCTTACTAAACCAATCTATAGACTTCTGAACTAAAGCGCGAACCTCAGGGTCAATTCCTTCCCCAAAGTACTCTTTAGGCACGCCAATCTTCAGATCTTTGACGGATTTACCGAGATGCTCTGAGAAATTAGGGACAGGTTCACGGCAACTCGTGTTTTCATGGGGATCGTACCCTGCGATAGCTTGTAGAACGAGGGCGCTATCTTCGACAGAGCGAGAGAAGGGGCCAATTTGATCCAGTGAGGAAGCGAATGCAACCAATCCATATCGCGAAACCATTCCGTAAGAAGGTTTCATTCCAACACACCCGCAAAGTGCAGCAGGTTGGCGAATGGAGCCTCCAGTATCGGAGCCAAGAGCAGCAATAGCCGAGCGAGCTCCGACGACGGATGCGGAACCTCCGCTACTGCCGCCGGGAATACGGTCTTTATCCCAAGGATTGTTCGTTTTTTGAAAAGCAGAATGCTCTGTGGACGAACCCATAGCAAATTCGTCCATATTGGTTCTTCCGTAGCAGTAGGCTCCGGCATCCTTGAGGCGTTCTATAACGGTTGCGTTGTATGGGGCACGATAAGATTCCAAATATTTCGAACCGCAGGTGCAAAATTCGTCGGTTTCATTAATATTGTCTTTAATCGCAATCGGAATGCCTCCGAGTGGTTTGGACAAATCGGCAGATTTAGCCTGATCTATGGCCCGTTCTTTATCGAATCGAAGATAGCCATGAACGCTAGGTTCGGTTGCTTTGATTCGCTCATCTAGGGCTTCGACGATGTCAACGGCTTCGATGTCGCCAGCGATGAGTTGTTTTCTTAAACTTGAAATCGTTTCGGTAGTAATATCCATATGTCTCGAATTCAGTTCCGGTTATTCGACAATCTTGGGCATTACGATTTCGCCCTCACTGGATTCGGGCGCATTTGCCAAAACTGGATCCCGGGGTAACCCTGGGAACGGTTCATCCTCCCTAAGATGATTTTCACCTGCTCCTTGCTGTTCGATCAGGGAATCTGCCTTGGAGAGGTCGACTTCATTCAGCTCTTGAACATGGGCGACAACATCGGCCAGTTGGGAGGAAAAAGCTTCAGCTTCGCTATCGGATAGCTCGATCCTGGCTAGTTTGGCAACGTAATGAACATCAATTTTCTCGGCACTCACGAAGTGTTTCTATGATATCGATGGCGAGCCCACAAGTCATATTCGGAAGAATCCTTTCATCGGGGAATCTTCTGGAATAATCCATTCTAAAAAGTTTTCGGTCAAGATAGTGGTCATTCGCTAAAAAATGTCGTCCAAATGATTGGACAAAAATCGGGTGTTCTGGTGAGGACTCGGGTTGCAAATCGAATTATTAAAAGAATGTGATTTTTCTGTTCACCTGCGGGAAGAGTGAAATACTGCCGAATGCTTATTTTGCCAGCAATAGATTTGATGGATGGGGAAGTCGTTCGCTTAGAACAGGGAATGGCCGATCGAAAGACCGTATATAGCTCAGATCCTGCAGCGATGGCCCGTCAGTGGCAGGAACAAGGTGGGGATTACTTACATGTTGTGGATTTGGACGCGGCTTTTACGGGAGAACAAAAAAACATCGATTCAGTGAAGGCGATATGTGAAGCATTAACGGTTCCTTGTGAATTAGGAGGCGGAATCCGAACGACTCAGTCGGCCGAAGCCGCATTTTCTGCGGGAGTATCGCGAGTGATTATTGGTAGCAAAGCTTGCCAGTCCTTGGATTTTATTGGTGAGTTGATTCGAGAGTTTGGTTCAGAGCGAATCGTTATTGGAATTGATGCTAAAGATGGCAAGGTCGCGACACACGGCTGGGTCGAAGTATCGGAGTGGGACGCGCTGGAGTTGGCGAAAGCGGTCATGGATCTAGGGGTGACAACTCTGGTTTATACCGACATTGCAACCGACGGGATGTTCACGGGCCCCAATTTGGAGGCGCAGAAAGAAATGCTAGAGCAATGTAACGTTCGGCAACTCATTGCCTCAGGTGGAGTCGGGACCACTGAGGATCTTGTCAACCTAAGTAAGCTTGATGGTCTTTATGGTGTGATCGTTGGTAAGGCATTGTATGACGGTCGTGTAGCTTTGCCGGAGGCTTTGGAGAAGCTAGCGGCAGCATGACGATCCACTATTCATTAAAACCTTCTGGGGGGTACACTCCTCAAATCAACTACGAGGCGGAGCTCAACCCGGAGCAATACAAAGCGGTATCTTCGAAACCAGGGCCGATGTTGATTATTGCGGGGGCAGGCAGTGGTAAAACGCGGACTCTGACCTACCGCGTTGCTTATCTGGTAGAGCACGGAGTCGCTCCAGAAAAGATCTTACTTCTGACATTTACCAATAAAGCGGCTAAGGAAATGATGCGACGCGTCGAAGACTTAGTACCTCACGACTTTTCTCGAATGTGGGGTGGGACTTTCCACCATGTAGGGCATCGCTTGCTACGAAGGCATGGAGAAGATATTGGGATCAAAAAGAATTTTACGATCTTCGACCAGGAAGATTCCAAAGATTTGATTAATGCCTGTATGAGTGATGAAGGCCTCAATAAAAAAGAGGTGCGCTTTCCAAAGGCTGATGTCGTGCAGACAATTTTCAGTCTATCCGTAAATACCCAATGTAAAACCGAGGAAATTATTGAGGCTCAATACCCGTATTTCATCGAGTTATCAGGGGAGATCCTCTCCCTCAGTCAGAAATATGTGGAACGGAAGCGGGCGAGCAACGCGGTGGATTACGACGATCTATTAACACTCTCCCTTGAATTACTTCGCGAAAAAGAAGATCTAAGAGATCGGTATCAAAATCATTTCCAACACATCCTGGTGGACGAATATCAAGATACCAATGTTGTGCAAGCGGAGTTTGTTGATTTGCTAGCGGATGCACATCATCGAGTTATGGTGGTTGGGGATGATGCCCAAAGCATCTATTCCTGGCGGGGGGCTAATTTCGAAAACATTATCAATTTTCCAGACCGCCATGAAGGAACGGAAGTGATTCGTATTGAAACAAACTACCGGAGTTCTCCAGAAGTCCTTGAACTAGCAAACGAGTCAATTGCCAATAACGTAAAGCAGTTTCCTAAGACTCTGAAGCCGGTTAAGCCCAAGGGAGCGAAACCTGCGAAAGTTTCGGTTCATGATGCTCGGCAGCAGGCGCAATTTGTTGCCCAGCGCATTCTCGAGCTCCATGACGGGGGGATGAGCCTGGAGGATATTGCAATCCTCTATCGCTCTCATTTCCATTCGATGGAACTTCAGATGGAGCTGACAAAGCGAAATATTCCTTTTCAAATCACATCTGGGCTTCGCTTTTTCGAGCAGGCTCACGTTAAAGACGTATCGGCATTCTTGAGATTTGCAGTGAATGGAGATGACGAGGTTTCTTTCAAGCGTGTCGCTCTTATGATCCCGGGAATTGGTGCCGCCTCAGCACACCGCTTATGGCATGCAATTCATTCGGGTGAAGCTTGGGATCAGGCCAAAGTGCCATCAAAAAGTAAGTCAATTTGGGAACAATGGGGGGAGACTCACAAGCAGCTTTTGGAGCTCGTGGGTGATGCGTCACCGGATCAGTTGATTCAAATAGTCCTTGATGCCTTTTATGAGGACTTTTTGAAAGTGAAATTCCCCAACTATCTGAGTCGTCTGGATGATCTAAGGCAGCTTCAAGCGTACTCCGAAACATTTGAAAATACGGCGGAGTTTTTGGCGCAGCTTTCTTTGATGACCAATTTGGAAGCTCAGCCTGCTTTGGATCAAGATGGAGCGGATGATGCGATTAAGTTGAGTTCCATACACCAAGCCAAAGGATTGGAGTGGAAAAGTGTGTTTGTAATCATGCTCTGCGACGGAATGTTTCCTTCGGCTCGGTCTTTGGAAAATGAGGAGGGGGAAGAGGAGGAGCGACGCTTGTTATATGTAGCGGTCAC